>CAYZMD010000001.1:0-71551 GCA_964479425.1 uncultured Methanosarcinales archaeon
TTTGTTTTTTCTTGATTTTGGTATAGTACTTTCTCGCTCTTTTTCTTTCGATATATAAAAGTTCTTTTCGTGTTTTAAATAATCCAATTTCCCGTCCCAATCTTTTAGGAATTGATTTAATATAATTTATATCATTATAGAAATTTTGCTTAAAAACATTCCATCTTTTTATTTGTGTGGATTTATTCTTAATTTTAATTTTGTTAATCTCCTTTTTTTCTTCTTCTTTTTTCTTTTCCCTTGATCTTTTTTTTCTATTTTTTTTATATTTTTTTTTCTTCTCTTCAAATATTTCCTTTTTTGTCTTAAAGAAACCCAACAATCTAAATACCATAATAAATCCTCTTTTTATTTGCTGTTTCTCAAAAAGAAAAATATCATGTATTTTTTCTTTTTTTCTTATAACTGACTTTTTTAGTCCAGTTATAACTTTTCTTATAACTTTTTTATTTCTTATTTTTTTAGCTTTTTCTTTTTTTCTTGGTTTTGATTCTTTTATTTTTATTTTTCTATATAATAACCAATTGATTATATTAATTGACACAAACATGATTAATACAATTAAAATATTTAACATCCAGTTAGCCCATAATTCTTCACTTAAATTAAATACAATGCCTAGTCCAAATGCAATAGCGATGACAATTGATATCCAAATCAGCCACAATAACAAGTTAACATGTAATTTTATAATTTTCGCAACTATTCTAAATGTTTTCCATTCTTGTTCTATCTCTTTTTCTTCTCTCTTAAATAAGTGTATATACCACTCATAGATTAATAATAATATTCCCGCTAATATTGAACTATATAGTACAGTGGATTTAATAGACAGTTCAAAATAGTTTATACAATTACATTTGTAATACCAAAATAAGATAAAGTTTATAACACTAAATACAATTCCAACTAAGCTTACAAATTTAATTTTTTTACTCATTCTAATAAACTTTACCCTTTTAATATATTTTTCATATATATATGGGGCAGCTAAAATTAAAATGAATACTAATAATAACAAAATACCAAATGGTGCAGACGTACAAACGTTTTCTTTTCGTAGGAATGTTGCACAATCTTTAGGACAATTTATTTCAGTTTCTCCATTTCCACAAAATCCATTTCCACATAGGCATCCTGTAGCATCATATACTTTATCGGGGTTTACTTTTTTACCAATTATAATATATTCTTTATTACATTTAACATCCATATCGTAATATTTAATATTCCCAAGAATAGCTTTATTCTCAATATCTTTATTAATTTCTTCGGCGACAATTTTTTCAATAAGTCTACGCGAAAGTGGATTATCCAATATTTCTGTATGTGTTTCTTCAATATCCCAGAAATTTTCACATCTATTATTTAGGATAACATCATTTATGGATTGTGCACTTTCAATTGATACAATTCCGTCGTTTATTTCTTTATCTCCAAACATTTCTAGTTTTATTAGTTCTTTCCCAAATTGAAAAGTTTTGGTTCCTGCTATAGAATAATATTTAATGTTTGGAACTATTGGCGTATTTTTTCCATTAATTAAATCTTGCATTCCTGGACTATTCACGTCGACTATTGCAGTTCCTGAATTTATATTTGTTAAAAATTGACTTAGAGAAATTAACGTTTCAGCTCCAGGTGTTCCTTTATTTGGAACCCCAACCAGTATTACTTTTTTTATTTTATTTAAATATGTATATGTTCCTGGTTTTTCTAAATTCACAGCATAACTGTAATACAGGGCGTCTCTTGTTACTAGTCCCCCCATTGAATGTGCTACAATATATGCATAATCAAACTCGTTTGCATTGGCTTCTAAGTGATTAGCTAATTCAACAGCATTTTCTGATACTGCTTTTTCTGTTGGGTATCCAAAGGTCCAAACTTGCCATGGTTGGTTTGTTAGCCTTATATCTTTCAAAATATTTTCAAAAGTTTTAGGAGAAGACCCAAATCCGTGAACGAGTAACAAAGCATCTCTTACATAATAGTCAGGTTCATAATTTTTCTTTAATGTACTAAACTTACAGTTTGCACATATTTTTCCTATTTGAGCAATAACAATTTCTTTATTTCTGTCTAAATATTTATAAGGATTTTTTAATTTTGCAACTAGTTTATCTTGCGTTATTGTCTCTAGTGGCAACCAGGAGTCCTTTGATGTTTTTATATAAAGCTTATTGCTATTACTTTCAATAATATCTTCTTTTATCTCATCAACAGATATTATGATTTCTTCACTCAAATTTACATCAGAAGAAATGGCAATTGGATTTCCAAGTATTTTTAATAGGCTATTTTTTGGTTCTCTCACAATATTTTTTGGTTCTCCATAAGTAATTGAGGCTTGTTGGTTAAATTGAAGTTCAAACTCATCTTTTCTAATCCTGCTACCACTAAAGACTGTTTCTATAAATTTTTCTTGTCCCAATCTTTTTAGATATTTACTTTGTGTACTAAACTCTTTAAACTCTTCTCCACAACTTAAAGAATTAATTTCTTCTAAATTAACTGTCTTACACTCTCCATTACAAGCATACGCTTGAATATCTTCATAATTATTAGGCAAAGATAAGCTTAATTTTCCGCTTTGTTCGCATTTTAGTTCAAATTTGTCAATCAAAATATCATAACCCAAAGGAATATTAAAATTTAAATCCGAAGAAAATATTTTAAAATTATTTTGATATGATTTTTTGTCTTTTATGCAAGGCATGTTTTCAACATTAACTGATTTTATGTCAATAGAGCTTTCTAGTCTCTGTTTAAAAATATCAAAAACACTTGTTTCTTTTTCATTAATTATTTGTATTTCCAGCATGACTATGTCTGAGACAATTCTTCTGAGCTTTACCCTTATGTCAAATATATCATCATCATCTAAATTAATATTAATTATTTCATTAATAGATAAACCAAAATTAAAAGGCGTACTTGCTACGGTCATATTAATTTTATATCCAATTTTATTAATTGTTAATTGATGCTCTTTTCCTTTTACACTGAAATTTCTACTTTCAAACTCAGGAATATTTAAAAATATTATTTTAATTCCTGTATTTGAAGGAACTTCAGTTCTTGCTTCTTTTTTACATTTATTACAAGGCCCCCCACAGTCAGTTTTTTTCTCTCCTTGATTTTTTAATCCATCATTACATGTAGCAAGGCATGGCTGGCACGATCCCCCACAATCAGCACCAGTCTCGCCTTGATTTTTAATATTGTCTGTACAAGTCCCAATACCTGTACACATTCCATTAACACAAATATCTCCATTATTAGGACATCCGCAACTAGAACAATCATTAATTAGATTTAAATTAAAACCACAATATTTTGGTTTTTCTATACTGCACTTTTCAACTTTAGTTCCATCTTTACATTCTAAAAAACATGCAGGACAACTTCCTCCACAATCTACATCGAGTTCATCCCCATTTTTAATTTTATCTTTGCAGCTAGCGCAAGGTAGACAATTTCCTCCACAATCAATTCCAAGTTCATTTCCATTCTTTACATTGTCTGTACAGCTAGACATAACACATAAATTTGCAACACAATAATTGCTCAGGCAATCGATATCTAAAGAACAAGTTCTTCCAGCTCCACAGGCTTGACATGGACCTCCACAGTCTGTGTCCGTTTCTTCCTGATTTAAAATGGTGTCACTACAGCTTGCTTGTCTACATGTATTATCTTTGCAAAATAGACTTAAGCAGTCATAATTTATGTTACATTTTTCTCCAACTTTACAAGCATAACAACTTCCTCCACAATCTGTGGATGTTTCATCTCCGTTAAAAACTAAATCATTGCAACTTGCTTCTAAGCATTTTCCATTGCTACAAAAATTAGAATTACAATCTGAATTTATATTACAGTTTTTATTTAAACTACAGGAAATACAACTTCCTCCACAATCCACATCAGTTTCACCCTGATTTAATGAATCATCTCTACAAGATGCAATTTTGCAAACATTATTTACACAATTCTTTGAATTACAATCAGTATCTATATTACAAATTTTATCTAATGCACACTTATTACACAATCCTCCACAATCCACATCGCTTTCTTGATTATTCTTAAAATTATCTGCGCAACTTGCTGCAGAACAAGTATTACTTATGCAATTATCATTTAAACAATCATTGTTTATATTGCAACTTTTGCCTTCATCACATTTACCACATATTCCTCCACAATCCACATCTGTTTCATCTTGATTCTGTAAAATATCTATACAGCTCGGAGTGATGCATTTGCCAAATAGACAAAAGTTATTTGAACAGTCTATGTTTGAATTGCATTTATCATTGTCACTACATTTATTACAACTTCCACCACAATCTACATCACTTTCATCCTGATTTATTATATTGTCAGTACAACTTTCTTGAGTACAAATATTATTTACGCAATTGTTTGTTATACAATCATCATTTATACTACAACCTTTTCCTGTCTGACACTTGGAACATATTACTCCTCCACAATCTATAAATGTCTCATCTTGATTTTTATTATTATCTGTACAAGACGCTGTGTTACATATGTTATTCAAGCAATAATTACTTGCGCAATCTGTACTTATAGAACAACTTTTTCCAAAACCACACCCAATACATAATCCTCCACAATCCATATCGCTTTCGTCTTGATTCAATAAATAATCAGAACAACTTTCTTCAAGGCAGATGTTATTAATACATAGGTTGGTCAGGCAATCATCGTTTATGCTACAGCTTTTTCCAACATTACATTCGTTACAATTTCCTCCACAATCTACATCACTTTCTCCATAGTCTTTGATGTCATTATTACATCCTGATTCTACACACTTACCATTCATACACAATCCTGAAGTACAATCCATACTCCATGTACAATCCTTTCCTATATTGCATCCATCACATATTCCTCCACAATCTACATCTGTTTCATCTTGATTTCTTATCCCATCACTACATGTTGGGATGTATGTACAACTTTTACTCTCACTATTGTCTCCTGTACAATCATTATTATCGGGACACAAACAACTACAGCTTCTTATTTGTGTGCCGCCAGGCAAGCAAGTTTCCCAATCACTACAATCCCAACTAGCAGAGCATATTTCTATTTCTGGTGGTTCATCATTTCCTCCTCCCCCCCCTCCTCCTGTAGATTGAGGTTCATTATCAATTGTAAATCCATGCAAGGTATTTATTTCATTTTCTCCTAAATCTCTACATACATAAAATTGAAAGTAAGTGTTCCCTTGTAAAACCGTTCTATTTACTTTGTGTAAAGTTCCATTAGACCATGTAAAATTAGCTCCATTTGTAAAATTAAAAACAGAAAACCCATATTCACAATTTGCAAATTCGTTAGTAGATATTGTTAATTCTACTCTTGTTGTTGTATATGATAGAGTAACTCCACTATTTGGATTTTGTATACTTATTATTGGAGTAGTTGTATCAATAGTAAAATTTACATTTGTTGTATTAAGATTGCCTACGGTGTCGTTAGCATAAGCTAAAAGAGTATTGCTTCCTTCACTAAATATTCTATAAACAGGATTTGTGTATGTTTCATTTTCAGTTCCATTAAAGAACCAAATATTATTTCCATTGCTTGTTATATTTACTAGAACAGTTACATTATTGTATGTAATATTTTCTGGGGAATTTATTGATATCGTCGGAGCAGTTGTGTCAAATACAATGCTATAATTATCTTCTTCACTCCAATTGTTGTTTTCTGCAGAATCATAACCTAAACAATTCCATTCAAATGTATCTTCATAGGGTAATGTATAAGCAAAAGTTGTAGAGTTTGATACTCCTAATAAATTTGTTGTGTTAGTATGTATATTATCTTCAGTTGAATTCCATAAATAAAGTGTTAAATTAGCAATACTTGTATCATCTGTAATATTACAGTTAAATGTTTGTAATGCTGTTGAAGTAACTGTTGCATTTATAGGATTTATTAAATGGATAGTTGGATCAACTATATCTTGTTCATTCTCACTAGTTACCAATATCAATTCAGGAGAATAAGTAATATTTTCTTTCGAATAAAAAGAACAACTACAATTAGAATTCTGATCTCTCCATAATCCAAAAGAGATTATTTTATCTCCATTTAAAACTTCTATTGTGTAATTGGTTACGTTATATGACATTGTTACCAAAACCAATGCTAAATCTTTATTATCAATTTTTGTACCTAAATTTGGTTTATTTGCCCATAACAAAGTACTTTCTAACCATGAATCATCATTAACTTTGTATAATGCAACTTTATTATATTGTGAATCACAGTAGACGTTTCTAACGTTCACAACCAAATTTAAAGTTGCATTGATTATATTACTTGAGTTATAGTCTGAAATATTAAATTTTAAAAATGATTGTCTATGAAAGCTAGTGCTATCCCATTCATCATTATCAACAGTTAATGGTTCTCCGTCATGGTTTGTGTCTCCGTAGAAAATACTTCCACAATATGCATCATCTGTTGGAATAATTCTTACATTGGTTTCGCTTATTTTTGTCTCTGGAATAAAACCCATAATATTAGACATATCTTCTTTTTCATTAATTAAATTTGTAAAATTAACACTATTATTATCGACAGTTGCCATTCCCGTTATCCCTGATCCTGTAAATATCATATTCAAAAGTAGCAAAAGAATTCCCCATTCCATGATTTCTTCTACTATTTTTTTATTCATTTTTTCTTTGCCCTATTATATGCTGTCCAGATTGTTTTTGGGTTTCTGTCTATCAATCTAGCAATATCTGTAAATCCTAAGTCATATTCTTTTTTTAGAAATACTGACATTGATTCTAAAGCAGATAATTTTTTCTTAAAAAACATTTTAATAGGAATATCAAAATCAGAATCATAAACGGTTATTTTATCTTTATTTTTTGCATTATTATATGTTGTCCATATTGTTCTGTCGTCTCTATTCAAAATCTTAGCAATTTGACTATATTTATATTTACAATTTTCTTTAAGATATTTAACAACACTTTCTAGTATACTTAATTCTTTTGTAAAAGCAGATAAAGGAATTTTTTCTCTTCTTTCTTTTAATGAATTTGATTTGTTACTTAATTTTTTAAGAAGCATTTCTATTAATACCTCTTTATCTACGTTCTCTAGAACTTTTGCAATATTCTCTTTTTTCATTAAACATTATTATTTTTGTAGTTTTTATATATAAATATTTCCTTATTTCATAGAATAATTACTTAATTTATAGGTTATCCTATCGATTCTTACTGTATTTATATCAATATTTACCTATTATGTTATGTTTCTATCCTATTCTATAATAATTTCCACATTTTTATATATGTATATAACATGTTTTCGTATGTATTTGTCTTAAATTAGGATAATAAATACTTAATATGTAAGAATTAAATTACATTTATACAATCTGTTGCTAAATTCCCAATTACAATTTCCTGTTCTTGTTGAACATTTTTGTCAATGCCTATTACGTTGTTTAAGACATTAATCATCTTTCCAGAAATCATAAAATCTTTGATTGGTTTTCCATTATATATTGCATGTTCTACTTGCACGGAAAAATCAGAAGTTAATGAATTACCTGTATGTGCTCCCATAATAGATTCTATTAATAATCCGTTTGGAATTTTATTTTTGTCTGAATTAAAGTATACATTGCTAAAGGCAATTCCTCCACCAGAACTATTTCCTGTTGTTTTTGTCTTTGTATGTGTTGCAGTATTATGATCGAAAATAAAATTTTTCAATTTTCCTTTATCTACTATGCACGTATTTTTACTTGCTGTTCCTTCATCGTCAAAACTACTTGCTTGCATTCCTTTTAATCCATTATCATGTATAGATATATTTTTCATAATATTTTCATTAATTTTTCCACAGAACAAACTTTTGTGTTTTTCTACATTCTTTCCATTAAAATTATCAAGTAAACTATATTTTGCTAATTCTGAAAAAACTTCAGGGTTTAAAATTACAACTTTTGGTTTATCACTTAATTTTTTAGCATTAAGATAAAACAATGTTTTTTCGTTTACTCCTTGTCCCCAGCCACTTGATGTAAAAAACTGATTGCTTTCTTTGTCGTCAAACCAACTACAGACCTTTCCTTTATGTTTTGCAACTGTACTTACTCCAATTCCATATTCTGTAGATTTTTCGCAGATATTTATTCCATTAGAATTAAGAATACAATTTTCGCTTACATTTGTTTGAACAGCCCCACTACTTAAAATTACATTATCTTTAACAATATCTTTTATTATTTTTCTTGCTTCGTCTACTAATATACTTTCGTCGATATTTGCAAGTTTTTTATCAAAGTTATTTATTTTCTTATATTTGTCTAGGTTGGGTATTCCATAAAAATATTCTTTATTTGCATTTAATTTTGCAATTTTGATTGCTTTTTTTACTAATTCTTTATTGAGTTTATTTCCGCTTGCAAACCCTTCTTTATTATTTTTCCAAACCCTTATTGAATATAATGCTGTTTCTTTTTCCTGAAATGATTTAATGCTATTATTTTCTATGCTTAGAGATTTTTCTTGATTTTTATCTATATTTACTTGAATATGATCTACAAAATTATCTGCATATTTGATTACATTCATTGTCCGCCCACCCTTGCTTTTTTTATTAGTATGCTTGGACAAGGACCATATACTGGAACGTATTGTCCTCCTTTTCCACAATGTCCTGCAAAACTAGGTTCATATTCGTCAGATATCATTGTAATATCATTAAGTATTTTTAAGGTATTTCCTGATAGGCTAACTCCTTTTAATCTTCCTTTAAGTTCTCCTCTTTCTATGGCAAAGCCTTCTTGTGCTGAGAATGTAAAATTACCAGTTGTTGGATCAACCTGTCCTCCAACGCTTCCTTTTAGAAAAACTCCTTTCTTTACATTGGAAATAATATCTTCAAATTTATCTTTACCCTTTTTTATATATGTATTTGACATTCTTACTTGAGGCAAAAATGATGCAGATTGAGCTCTTGCATTTCCTGTTGGCATTGCGTTTAATTTTGCTGCAGTTTCTCTTGAATGCATAAGACCTTTAAGAATTCCTTTTTCAATTAATGTCGTTTTTTGTGCAGGTATTCCTTCATCATCGTAAAAATAACTACCCCATAAATTAGGCATTGTTGCATCATCATATATATTAATGAATTCTGGAGCTATTTTTTTTCCGCTTAGTCCTTTTAGACAGCTACTATTTTGTAAAATTTGATCTGCTTCTGCTGCATGCCCTAGTGCTTCATGTATAAAAACATCAGTCAAGGAGCCGTCACAAACAACAGGTATATTTCCTGCTTTTGAATGCTTGGCGTTTAACATTTCTAGCGCCGTTTGTGTTGAGCTTTTTATTAACTCTGGCATTCTTTTTGTAACT
Organism: uncultured Methanosarcinales archaeon; assembly: GCA_964479425.1. Lineage (GTDB taxonomy): Archaea > Nanobdellota > Nanobdellia > Woesearchaeales > CAYSVS01 > CAYSVS01. The sequence goes on from CAYZMD010000001.1 coordinate 9,435, forward strand.
TCATATCCTCTTAATTCCCCAACTCTTCCAAAGAAGTTCTCTATTTTATCATTCTTTTTTGTTGTTACTGAAGCTCCAATCATAGTATACTTTAGATTTTGTTGTATTTCGCTACCTTCAGAATTTACAAATAATAGTTTTTTATCAATTTCATTATAATTAACTAGACAGTTTTTTACTTTATCGTCTTTAATTTTGCTATTTTTTAGGACTAGTTTCTTTTTTTCTTCTAGTGTAACATTTTGATTATCTATTTTCCATTTACTTTTTACATTCTTTTTTATTCTTTTTGTTTCAGCGAATTCTCTTTTTTCTGTAGTATTTTTATCCATTAATTTAGCAATTTTTAACGCTTTTTTAACTCCTTTCTCAATATTATTAGAATATACAAAACCTTGTCCATTGCCAGATATTATTCTAATGGAACTTCCTTGTCTTTGATTAGAATCAAAATTCTTGATATGGTTGTTCCAAGCAGAAACAGATAAATTATCTATATCTTGTCTTCTAAAGTCCCAATATTTAACATTCTCTTTTTTTAATAGTTTAGAAATTTTATTATACATATTAAAATAAAAAAATAAGACATTAATAAACTTTACCCTATTATTAATGAATCTTTGACTTTTTGTGTTACATTAAGCTCATAGATAAGCTTCATCATACAATTTTTGATTTTTTTCTAAAGCTTCACGAAGTGGCGTAATTAATTTAATTATTTCTTCAGCAACACCCTGCTTTAAATCAACTGAAGCTAATTCTTTCGCAGCAAAAGCTTCTTCTGCGTCTTCATAAGTTTTAAAAGTGATTTCTCCACCATATTCTTCTGGTCTATTAATTATAAAATTTCTTTTTTCTTTTTCAAGTTTATAGAAAATAATACTTTTAAGAATTGCTAAAACTCCATTTGCTTCTATAATACCATCAACGCAAGCTGCTTTGTTAATCTTTTTTCTAATTTGTTTATCGGTATCTGAAAAATCAATTTTTGAGTTTGGTTCGGATGATGACATTTTTCCACTTTCACTAAGTCCCGGAATCATTGCATTCATTAAGTGTGATCTTTTAGGATAACCAACTTTAGGTAAAAATTCTCTAGCAAACATGAATATTTTTCTTTGATCCACTCCTCCAAATTGAACATCAACATCTAAATATTGTTCATCTAGTGATTGTAAAATAGGATAAAGAAGTCCAGACAGCTTGGGAGTTTCTAGTTGTTTTACAACTTCTGCTCCTGCTCTTTTTGTATCTCGAGTTGAAGCAAGGGCACTTATTTTGTATACATCCAATGTATATTCTTTGCTTAATTGAAATTCAGTACCTTTAACAAAATTTAATTTATTTATAGATACTCCAACACTTTTTAGCATTTCTTTAATTATGAATTCATAATAATTTGTTCTTTTCTCTAGTAGATCCCAATTACTCTTCATGTTATCTAAATATGCGTGAATATTAGCAAATAATATTTTTACTTCGCAACCTGCTTCTAGGAAGTCTGCAATTTTTAACATAGGAACAAAATATCCTAAATGAGGCGCTCCAGTAGGTGCAGTTCCCCAATAAATTTTAAGGTCTCTTTTATTGAGAATTTCTTTAATATTGTCTTCTCCAACAACTTCTTGTAAATTTCGAGTAATAAGCGCATATTTATCCATAATAATTCACCTAAATAGTGGATTTTAAGTATAATATATAAAATTTGCACTTTTACGTTTCTTCACTCTTGCGTGGCACCCTTTTAAAAAGCAAATCGCAAAGTTTAAATATACCTATGTGAATTCAATAACTATAATATTTACGAGGGGATAATCATGTCTGATGAAAAAAAATTTTCCAAACAACTAATTGGCAAGACTGTAGTTAGTAAAACTGGAAAGAAATTTGGCGAAGTTGGTGATATAATTTTTGAAGCTAGATCTGGTGAGTTAATTCACATGGTTCTGACTAATCCAACATCATATACTGAAAAATTAGAATTAGAAAAAGATAAAGCAGGATTAATCTTAATACCTTTTAGCGCAGTTATTGCTATTGGAGATTATATGGTTATTTCTGAAGAAGATATTCTTTAAATTATTTTTTTCTCTTACATTTTTTATTACATAAAATATATAAACTACTCCTATTTCTAAAATAATATGGTAGAACACAAAATCTGGATTGAGAAGTATAGACCTAAAAACTTCGATGAGATTAAAGGTCAAAAAGATATTATATCTAGAATTAAGGCGTTTGTTGAGCAAAAAAACATGCCTCATCTCCTGATGTCAGGTCCTGCCGGTGTTGGAAAATCTACTACCGCAATTGTTATTGCTAAACAATTATTTGGAGATACTTGGCGTCAAAATTTTTTAGAATTAAACGCTTCTGATGAAAGAGGTATTGACGTAGTTAGAGTAAAAGTAAAAGATTTTGCTAGAACTAGAGCAATTGGCAATGTCCCCTTTAAGATTATTTTTTTAGATGAGTGTGATGCTTTAACTAAAGATGCCCAACAGGCACTAAGAAGAACTATGGAGAATTATACGATTAATTGTAGATTTTTATTAAGTTGTAATTATAGTTCAAAAATAATAGATCCTATTCAAAGTAGATGTGCGGTATTTAGGTTCAAGCCTTTGCCTGCAGAAGATTTATTTGAATTAATAGATTACGTAGCTCAACACGAAAATTTAACAATTGATGATGAAGCTAAAAAAGCGCTTGTTGATGTAAGTGAAGGAGACTGTAGAAGGATTGAAAACGTTATGCAGTCGTGTGCGGCATTAGACACCAATATAACCGCTGAAAATGTATATAGTTTATCAAGCGTTGCTAGGCCTAAAGAAGTAAAGGAACTGTTAGAAATAGCTGTTAAAGGGGATTTCCTTGAAGCAAGAAATAAGTTGTTAAAAGTAATGCTTAACTATGGCTTGAGTGGTCTTGATATTATTAAACAAATTCAAAGAGAAGTTTGGAATTTAGATATAGACGCAAAAAGAAAAACCAAGTTAGTAGAAGTGTGTGGCGATATTGAATTTAGATTAGTTGAAGGAAGCGATGATTATATTCAGCTAGAAGCATTATTAGCTCAATTTACTTTAGCAAAACAATAGTGGGACTGAACGAAGTGAAACTTTGAACTTGTTCAAAGGCCTAGACTTTGCATAAGACCCACTTAAGTGTCAGTTCAAATTCATTTGAACCTTACAAATCTGTGATTTTTCTTGACTGATTATTCAGTTGGCCCATTTCACATTAGCACAAAATTAATAAACACTAAAATATATATTTCTAAAAAGAGGTATTAAAATGGACTCAAAGAAAATAAAGGCATTATTAGCAAGTACTCAGAAGGTTAATAATCTTAATAAGAATTTGATAAAAGAAATAGAAACAAATAAGAATATAATTTATGATTTAAAAAAAACTGAAGTCCAATATAAAAAATGTCAATTAGAATTTGATAAGAAGCAAGTCCATTCTAAATTATTACAAAAACAGGATGATAAGGATAAAAATACAAATTCTAATTTAAAAAAGATTGAAAATCAATATAAAAAAGTTCAGCTTGAATTCAAAAAAAAATTAGATCAGATAAAAGAATTACAAAAACAAACCGATAAAGACAAAAAAACAATTTCTAGTTTAGAAAAAATAAATTTTCAAAACAAAAAGGCTCAAGTAGATATTAAGAAAAAAACAGATTACATAAAATCACTACAAAAAGAAATTGAAAAAAACATCAAAGTAAAAGCAGAATTAATTGAGATAAAAAAGAAATTAACATCGCCCTCAAAAACAATAGATAGACTTATCTTAAATAATAATGAAAAAGACAAATTGATTGAAAAACTTCAAGATTTTGTTTTTAGGGCTGACGAAAAGAATAAAGAGTCTGAAAAATTAGTTGATTCTTTAAATAATGAAACTAATATGCTTAATAACAAAATTAAAGATATGCTTTCTTTACAACATAAATTAAGAAATCAAATAAATGCTATGAAAAATGAACGTGCTTCTTTTAAAAAACACATTATGCATTTAGAACAGCAGAAAGAAGAATTAGTAAAGGAAAAATTAAGATTTCAGAAAAAAAGAATGTATATTAAATAAAAAAGAAAAAAATGTTTTTTTATTCTGTATGTCTTACGGCAATTTTTGTTTGAACTTTGTCTTCGTATGCATACTCTAAGTCTATTTTGATTTGTTTTTCGCTATCTATCCTTGTAGGAAGGGTTTGGGTACATACTATATTTCTTTTCTCATTACCACTATTTCCATATAGCTCAATGCTTCCTTCTGTTCCTTGTAGTCCTGTACATATCATCTGACCGCCAACAATATTGCTATCTACTTTTATGGTTACTCTATTTTTATTTTGTAATGTTGGTTCACAAGCAACTCCTCTTTTATACAATGCTCCTTCTCCTACATGTTCAACGTCAAAAGATAAACTTATTTTATCTTTTCCAATAGCGGATTGTTTTACATTTGTAACTTTTACTGGAGCGCCACTATTTTGTGTTTCTTTATCATCATTTACTTCACATAATGCAGTTTCTCCTGTTTTTCTAGTACTGCCTAATAAATCTTCTAAAATGCAAATTTGAGCAACAGCTTTTGTGGCATAAGGATAACATACTTCCGCTAGAATTGTTGGGTATATTGTCCCTGTAATAGTGTTTGCTTGCAGGTTAACAAATTCTACTCCATCTATACTTCCTACAAGAGGATTCCCTTGAGGGTCTAAGCTAGCTCCCCTTAGTTCATTAACATTTTTTTTAACTAAGTCTGTAGCTATAACATTATAGTCTTGAGGAAAAATTCCTTTGATTCTTACAATTGCTTCATTGCCAGGAATATCTGTTTCTCCAACATTTTCGAGTCTTACATTTATATTAAAAGGATAATTTACGTCGTAAACTTCTTCAGGAGGTGCTCCTGTGTTAAATTTAATATCTAATCCTTTGTCTCCTCCAATAAATGCAACACCTGAGCCGCCTGTTGAGGTTTTATCATCTGTTTGTTGACCATCACAACCAACAATTAATAACATTAATACAATTAATGCAATAATCTTTTTCATCTTTTCATCACCTTTCTAAGTAGGAACTTTAATTATTTCAACTTTTTTCGAAATACTTTCCATATATCCATAATCAAGTTTGATTTCTAATGGTGTTTGGTAAGCAAATTTGTTTTCGCTAGGTATTACAAATGTACAAAAAATAGTTGCTTTCCCATTAATCAATCTTACTTCATTGCTTGGACTACATTTTTCAGGTCTTTTTCCTGATAGTGTAACATAATATTTTGCTTTATTTAAATCATCATATTCTAAATCAAAAGGACATTCATGTATTCTTATTACTTTTCCTTTTCCTGCATTATTTACTTCAATTTTAAAATGTGCTTTATCTCCTATTGTATTTACTCTTACAGCGCTTACAGATACTGGACCTCCTTGCCCACTTCCCATTGGAACATCTCTTGGAACACATGCTTTTTCTTCAATACTTATATCGTAAAATTTAGGATCAATACATACAATAGCATTAGATAAAGTTTGATATTCATAACACATTGTTGCAATAAGTGTTGGTTCATAGACATCGGTTCCTGTTGGTAAATTGATTGAAGATGAACTAAATTCAATTGTTTCCATTTCTCCCTCTGTATTGTATTTTGTTCTACCTTCTAAAGGACCAAAACTTTTTTCGGTATCAATACCTCTTATTAAATTTTTATCATGTCCTCCTAAATAAATTTTCCCATTTGTTTTGTAGGCTCCTTTATTATTTATTTCAATAAGCATATTAATGTTTGTTGTATCATATAGTCTAGATGGAGGCAAATCTTTCATAAAATCCATCGTTATTCCTTGTGTTCCTATATACACTTTGTCTGTTAGAATTCCTCCTCCTGCTGTTTCGGTGCTTGTTTTTCTTAAATTAAATCTATCGCAACCTGTTAATAATAGTAAAGAAATTAATAACAATATAATCCAGACTCTTTTTTTTTTCATTTTATTCATTATAAACCTATATTATAGTATATATAAATTTTTCTATTCTTTTACTTTAATACTTCCTTTATGTTCACTTCTATAATTATAATTGAGCTTAACTGAAAAAATACTTTTGTAAACTCCTTCACTTCTTTCTATTAATGTTGAACATCTGAATGTACCTCTTTTTTCTTTTAATTTTACTTCCTTAGGTGTACATTCTAAATCCCTTATTCCTACAACAGCATCACTTATTATTATTTTTTCGTCAGTAACTTTTCCATCTCCGATATTACTTATTTCTATGTCGTAATTAGCATATATACCACTACCTTTTGATGTTATATATTCTTTTATCTTTTTTACAGCCACGGGTGCTCCTTGATTATTTAGTGAGATTGTAGTTGGGTCGCAAGCGTCTTTCACAATTTTCATATGCTCATAGATATTTGGGTTTATGCAGACTTCTGTACTTGCTATTGTAGCATAAGGATAGTCTAATTCAATAATATAAGGTTGTGTATATTCTTTGGCTCCATATTGTAGTTTTAAATTAACTATTCTAAATTCAATAATCTCTTGTTCTCCTTCTGGTAGGTATCTACTTTTTCCTGCAAGCGTAACCAATCTTTCGTCTTTATATGGAGAGAAGTAAAGAGAATTTAGTGCAGATAATATTACTTTTGCATCTGCAACATCTTCTGTCCCAGAATTTTTTAATTCCATTCCTATTGTGAATTCTTCTCCTTCAAAAATTTCTTTTGGAGGCATTCCTGTAATTTCTTTTATAGTTAGTCCATCATCTCCTTTTCTATAATCTTCTGTAGGCGGGACTTTTCCTTGTGCTGATAATTTACCAAAATTACCGAGTTTTAAATATTGACATCCACCTAGTAATATGACGACAATTAATAAAATAATTATTTTTTTCATGCTTAAAAATCTACGATTTCTTTGATGCTGAAAATTTACAATTTTCATCATGATACAAAATCACCTACTCGTACATTATATTTTTTTTCAATGGTATATGAATATGTAACTCTTCCTTCAATATCTTTAGGCTCTTTTCTTGCTTTTGTTAGTTCAATTCCTAAATCATCAGTTTCATCAATTTTAAGTTGACAGGTCGCTATTCTTGTTTTTTTATTTTTTGTTATTTTACTAAAATCACTTTTGTATTCGTTAATAACCCAAGTTCTTTCACCTGCATTCCATTCACTACATGTTTCTTCACTTTTTTTAGTAATTCCTGGAATCATATCAATTTCAATTCTTTTAATCTCTTTTATTTTTCCAACTTGGTTATTTGTTATTGAGTATGAAAAAGACAAATCAATATCTCCCGCAGGATTTCTTATGTTTGATATTATAGGATATGTTGGGGGCTGTCCGATAAAAAAGACTAATGACGCAAATTCTTCTGCAGGAGTAAATGGAACATATATACCATTCTGAAAACATTCAGGACAACTTCCAAGGACTAAGGTCTGGATTAATTTATCTTTATTTTCTTTGTTTAATTTTTCATCTCCAACAAAAACTTTTGTTAATATGGATGTAGTTGTAACATCTTTTACGTAAAATACAAATTCTGCTGTATATTTTCCTTTCCCGAGTCGCTCAATTGGTCTACAAACAATTTCTGCTTCTAGTGGATAATCAGTGTCTTCAATCTTTGGAATAATAAAACTTGCATAAGAATCTACACTTCCTTTTATTGTCTTTTTATCTTTTTCACTTGGTTTAAAAAAACAACTCATTTCAACTGGAATTTCTTCTATAGCACTTCCATATTCTAATGCAATTTGATATCCGCTAATAGGATCAATGTTTGCAATTGTTTCAGCAAGTGGGTATACTGATGATTTTTTTATTCTAAAAACCAACCCTTTTGCTCTTTTTGATGTTGCTACAGTCATTTTTTTCTCTTCTTCTTCAGGAGGATGCATACAATCATAATAGTTTTCTCCATACCACAAACTTCTCCATGTACAATACATTGGATTGGCAATAACTTTCTTAGTATCTTCAAGCTGGTCTTCTCGCGCTAACGCAACTTCTTCTGATTGACCAAATGCTGAAATTTGTTCCCCCATACCGCTTATTGCAATTACAAATATTACAAAGTAAACAAGCGCTAGGCTTGTAATCGCTTTAGAAAATCCTTTCTCTGTGGTTGTTCTTGTATAATATGCAAATAATACCCACCACGGCCAGAAAACAGAAAGAAAAAATGTATTTCCTGCAAGCCCTGCAATTGTTACAATTTCTGTATGTAAAAAAGTTAGAATTGCTGCAAATATTGCTGTTGGTCCCAATAAATCAAGTGTATAAAAAATCATTAAAATATTAAGGAACATATAGCTAGTTCTTAATCCTGTACTGCTAACGTCAACAATATATGGTAGTACCCAGATGAGTATTCCAAACAATAGAATTTTTTTATATTTTTTATCTTCAGATTCAGAAAGTTTTTGTTTTTGTGATTTTGCTTTACCTACTCCTTTTTTTAATCCCCATAAGCCCGCTGCTCCAAGGCCACCCAATGCCCATTTTATTCCCTTGCCTATGCCTTTAACTCCTTTTTTTAATGTAGGCGTATAAACATCAGTATAGTTGCCTACTGTTTCGGCACCTGATTTTACTGCATTTACTCCTGTTGATACTTTATCTTTAGTCCATTTGTGTGTATCTTTTGCCCATTGAGGAGTTGCATTTTGAGCAGCTTCTTTTGCTACTTGCCCTACTCCTTTAGTCCACAAAGTTTCTTCTTGTAGATTTACTTTTGCAAGCTTTTCTTTCCTATCTGCATCTTTTTTTTTAGCTTCTTTATCCCATTGTTCTTGAAGGAAAGTACCTTCTTCTTCTTTAGCCATCTTAGTCTTTTTCGTAATAGTCTATGTTGAATTCTCCAACATAAAAGTCATTTCTTGGCAAAATTTTAACAATGTTTGTTCCTTGATCAACAAAAATTTTAATCTTATCACTATACCCTACATCTGTAGTATCCAGAACAGTTTCATGACCATTGATTATTATTCTTGCTTCTTTTTCTTCTATGTCGTCTGCAAATCTCATTGTTAAATTGACATAAGCATTGTTTCTTTGTAGTTCACTATACTGCGTACTATTCAGATAGAAATCATAGATAAAGTCTCTTGATTCTTTTAAGTCACTTTTTACTTGAACTTGGTCTAGTAAGTAGCTTCCTTTATCTGCACTAATTTCAAGAATATTTTCTCCTTGAGCAATACAATAAGGTAGAATTTCATGTATACTTAATTGATTACAATCAGGAACTCCTGCAAAAACTTTACAGTCATTCAGATTAACTCTAAGAACTCCAACATCTCCAGGAGTACAGTCTGGAAAGTATCTTAATTTAATTCTATTCAAATTATCTTTTTCAAATTCATCTACAATAAATCTTAATTTGCTACTTCGTGCACTAACATCGGTTAAGTCTCCTGTTATTTGTACATTTTCTAGGCTGAACTCATGTGTTTTCCAAAATGCAGCTCCTACGCTAGATGCGCTAAATTCTATTAAATTTTGGTTTTTTAAGAAGTCCTTGGATATTTTTATAGGCGATATCTGTCCTTCTGATAATTCTTTATTGAAAATTTCATTACCATTAATTTTGATGTTTAACATACCAGCACTAGATATTATTTCAAAATTTAATAATAAATTTGCACTATTCTCTATGTCTTTCAATGTAAAACTAAAATTATCTTTCTCGTCGCTAAAAACTGCTCTTTTTACATAAATACTGTTTTTTTCTTTTAGAACAGTTCCTTCTGTTTTAGTATACAAATAAACCGAGGCGAGATCATGCTCTACTTCTTTTTGTTGTAGATATGTTAGTTTGCCAGGTATTTCAGAAAGTAAATTGGTTTGTATATAATCTTCGCTATCAGTAGACACGCTATTACTTGAACTGGAGCTATCTCCTTCAAGGATTCTTTGTCTATCTTCAGGAGGAATAAACATGATGTAAACAACAATAAGAATTGTTATAACAACTACGAGTACCGCAGCACTTCCTCCTCCTTCTTGACCTCTTTTCTTTCTGAACATAAATATCACCTTTTTATATTATTTTATATTATAGAGAACTTTGATTCATTTCTAAAAAATGTAGTTTTCATTTATTTATCATACATCAAAGTTCGCTATATAGGGTTATTAAACCCTCTATAATCTTTATTACTTAAAAATAAATAACTTTATATATAAATATATTTCTATTTTGAACATGAAGAAGCTCATGTCTGATTTTAAGAAGGGTATAGTTAAGATTAAGGTTGAAAACTTAGATGATTTATGGTATTTAAGCCAAATTGTTGACGAAGGAGACTTGATTAGTGGTAAGACTGAAAGGAAAGTTAAGCTTGGTGGCGAAGGGGATAGGGCAGGGAAAAACGTAAGAAAAGTTGTATTTCTAGAAATTAAGGCAGAAAAAGTAGAATTTATTGATAATGTATTACGAATAAACGGAAAAGTTACTATAGGAACAGATGATGTTCCGGCAGCTTCATATCATACTTTTAATATTGATTTAACTCAACACACATTTACTTTAAAGAAAGAAAAATGGTTAACTTATCAAAGAACTAAATTAAACGATGCATTAAATAGCGTTGCTTCAAAAATTATAATTCTTGTACTTGATAGAGAAAAGGCAATATTTGCCCAATCTACTACTTCAGATTATAAAATTTTAGCAGAATTACAAGGTAGCGTAAATAAAAAGTCTGAAGAGAATCAAGCAAAAGGTTCATTTTATTCTGATGTTGAAAAAGTATTGAAAGATTACATTTTAAAATATAAACCCAATCATGTTATTTTGGGAAGTCCTGCTTTTTTTAAGGAAGATTTTTTGAAAACAATTAAAAGTAAAGAATTAAAAAAAATTATAACTTTTGCAACGTGTAGTAGTGTTACATCTAATGCAATTAATGAAATTTTGAAAAGGCCTGAAATAAATCATATATTAAAGCAAGATATGATAGCAAAAGAAACAAAGCTAGTTGCAAAATTAATGCAAGAAATATCTAAAGATAATCTTGCAGTTTATGGAATTAGAGAAACAAAAAAGGCTGCTGATTCTGGAGCAATCCAAATTCTTCTTGTTACAGATTCAAAAATAAAAAAATCACGAGAACAAAAAACATTTGCTAAACTTGATTCAGTAATGAGACTTGTAGATGATATTAAAGGAGAAGTTCATTTGATTAGCTCAACGCACGAAGCAGGAAAGCAACTAGATGGTCTTGGCGGAATCGCTGGAATTTTACGATATAAATTATTATAATTTTTTTTCAGACAATTATTAATTTAAACCCCTTATTTTTTTAATCATTAATAAAAATTAAATTAACCTCATAACATCTTCTACAATCATCAACTCTTCATTAGTCGGAATAACCATTACTTTTATTTTACTTTCATCAGAAGATATTATTGTGGAATTTTTTTTATTTTTACTCTTATCTAAATTTAAGCCTAGGAATCCAAAATTCTCGCAAATGTCTTTTCTTATATAATGTTCATTTTCTCCCATACCTGCTGTAAAAACTAAAGTGTCCAACCCCTTTAGTATCGCAATAAGCGCACCAATTTTTTTAATTGCTTTATATACAAACATTTCTTTTGCAAGTTTTGCATTTTTAGAATTTGATTTATAAATATCTCTCATGTCATTACTAATTCCGCTAATACCTAGAAGTCCAGATTCCTTATTAAACATGTTCAATATTTCAGATATATCCATTTTATACTTTTTTGCTAGATACTCTACAACAGCAACATCTATATCTCCACATCTTGTCCCCATAATAAGTCCTTCTAATGGTGTAAATCCCATTGTTGTGTCTATTGCTTTTCCATCTTTTATTGCTGTTATGCTACATCCATTTCCTAGATGACAAGTTATTACTTTTCCCTTTAACTTTCTGCTTACAAATCTATGACTTGTTCCATGAAAACCATATCTTTTGATATCTTTGAAATATTTTTTAGGTATTGCATAATATTTTGCAACATCTGGCATGTTTGTATAAAAAGAAGTATCAAAAACACCTATTTGTTTTACTTTAAACATTTTTTCACAAATTCTTATAACTTCTAATTCAGGAATATTATGTAATGGCGCTAATTCACAGCAATCTTCTATTATTTTAATTTTATTTTTCGTAAGAATGCAGCTTTCTGTTAAATTCTTTCCATGAACTATTCTATGGCCAATAGCTTCAATTATTATTTTTTCTTTATCAATCTTTTTTATTATCTTATTAATACATTTTTCTCTAGATTTTTTTGTAAGTATATTTTGAAAATAATCTCCTAATATTTTTTCTTTCTTTTTATATATTGAATATTTTATTGAAGAACTACCTACATTTAAAATAAGAAAATTCATTTTAATCCTCCATTATTGAAGTAATAGCAATCATATTTACAATATCGTCTACTGCGCATCCTCTGCTTAAGTCGTTTATTGGTTTTGCCAATCCTTGTAATATTGGACCAACAGCTTTTGCTTTTGCTAATCTTTCTACTATCTTATAACCTATATTTCCTGCATTAAGGTCTGGAAAAATTAAAACATTAGCATCTCCTTTTAATTTACTTTCTGGACATTTTATTTTTGCAACTTCAGGAACTATTGCTGCATCAATTTGGATATCTCCATCAATTATTAATTTAGGATTTTTCATTTTTGCAATAGATGTTGCTTTTCTAACCTTTTCAACCATTTCGTGTTTTGCACTACCATGCGTCGAAAAACTTAACATAGCAACTTTTGGTTTCTTATCTACTAATTTTTTGAATGTGTTTGCGCTACATAATGCAATCTCTGCTAATTGTTCACTATTTGGATTAGGATTTACTGCGCTATCTCCAAACAAAAATGTTTTTTCTTTTGTTATCATCAAAAAAACGCCACTAGCTATGCTTCTTCCCTCTTTTGTTCCGATTATTTGAAATGCAGGCCTGATTGTATCAGCGGTTGAATGTATTGCACCACTCAAAAGTCCATCTGCATCTTTCATTTTAACCATCATTGTAGAAAAATAATTCGCATGTTTCAATAATTCTTTTGCTTTTTGAGTAGTCATTCCTCTATGTTTTCTTATTTTTACTAATTCAGAAATATAGTTTTCAAGCTTTTCACTTTTTAGATAATCTATAATTTCAATGCCTTTCAAATCAAGATTTAAATTTTTAGCTTTTGCTTTTATTTTATTTTTTTCGCCCAATAAAATAATTCTTGCTAATTTTTTATTTGTGGCTATAACTGCTGCTCGAAGTATTCTTTCTTCGTATGCTTCAGGAAGAACTATTCTTTTGTTTAACTTTTTACTTTGCCTAAAAATTTTGTTTAATATATCCATTTTATTCACTTTATGTTTTCCTATTTATTTACTTTTTGTTTTGTCATCACAAAGTTTAAATATGAGAGTGATATTTTATTAGTCATTGTTGTGTGGTTTCAAGGTTTTTCCAACTTCCAAAGGTAACAAAATCCGCATTTTTGGGATTACTTGTTCATGGTAAAAAATCTGATGTTTTTTGAAAAAAACGAGGGGTTAGTATGATTGTAAAAGATGAATTTTTAGGTAAGCTTAGACGATATTTCGCACTTAATTTATATGAGGTTAAAATTTGGACTGCTTTACTTTCTAGGGGAGTTTCTACAGCTGGAGAACTAAGTGATATAGCTGATGTTCCAAGATCAAGAAGTTATGATGTATTAGAAAGTCTTGAGAAAAAAGGCTTTGTTGTTATGAAATTGGGTAAACCAATAAAATATTTGGCAGTTCCTCCTGTTGAGGTTGTTGAAAGAGTTAAGAAAAATATGAAGAGCGATGCTGATGAAAGAATACAAAGACTTGAAAATTTAAAAACTACCGAAGTTATTGGTGAACTTAATTCTTTACATGATCAAGGTATTGAACTTGTTGAACCAAGCGATTTGGCAGGAAGTTTAAGAGGCAGACATAACTTATATAATCATATTGAGTTAACATTAAGAGGCGCTCAAAAATCTGTTAATTTGATGACTACAGCTCAAGGTTTTATAAGAAAATCTGAAGGTTTAAAGTCCGTTTTTGAGAAACTAAAGAAAAAAGGTGTTAAAATTAGAATTGCAGCACCGATTACAAAAGAATCTAAAAATTCTATAAAGGAATTGGCAGGAATTGCAGAGGTTAAGCATATTGATAAGATTAGTGCAAGATTTGCAATAGTTGATGGTAAAGATATCGTATTTATGGTTGCTGACGATAAAAAAGTACACCCTACATATGATGTTGGTATTTGGGTAAAAACTCCTTTTTTCGCAAGCGCAATGGATGATATGTTTAATCTTGCTTGGAAAGACTTAAAACCATCTAAATAAAAACTTTTATATATTATCCTTTTCTTTTTTTTATTCATAATGAATGATTCAGATTTAGCTACAACTTTAAATAATATAGAGAGAAAGATTCTTCCTTTAATTAAAGAGAATCATGAATTCTTAGACTTAGTTGATGAATCAGGATTAAAAGATATTGAAGTTATGCGTGCGTTACAGTGGTTACAAAATAAAAACTTAGTTGAGCTAAAAGAACAAATTACTGAGTTTGTATCTTTGGACGTTAATGGTAAAGAATATTCTAAGAAGGGTTTACCCGAGATAAGATTTCTTAAGTCATTAACTGACAAATTTCAAGATTTGAACAGTATTCTAAAAATTTCAGGATTACAAAAGGAAGAAGTGAATATCTGTATAGGTACGTTAAAGAAAAAGGCAGCGATAGATTTGAAAAAAGATAAGGGCTTAACTTTTAAGATAACTGACCAGGGTAAAAAACTTCTTGAAAAACCAAGTTTAGAACAGCAATTTTTAGAGAAGATAAGGAATTCTCCTATCGATTTTGCTCATCTTGCTCCAGAAGAAAAATTTGCGTTTGATAATTTAATTAAAAGAAAAGGAATAATTAAAAAAGAACAAATTAAAAAAAAATATGCTAATTTAACTGAGCTTGGAAAATTAGTATCTAAGCAAGACCTATCTGCAGATTATATTGAAAGACTAACTCCAAAGATGATAAAATCTAAAGAATGGAAAGATAAAAAGTTTAGAAAATATGATGTTAAAGTAAATGTTCCTAAAATTAATTATGGAAAAAGACATTTTGTTAATGAAGCAATAAATTATATTAAAAAAATATGGTTAGAACTTGGATTTAAAGAAATGCAAGGAAATATGTTACAGACTAGTCTTTGGGATTTAGACGCATTATTTGTTCCACAAGATCATCCAGCACGAGAAATGCAAGATACATTTTATATAAAAGATCCAAGAACAGGCAAAATTGATAAATCATGGTTAAAGAAAATTAAAGCAGTACATGAACATGGTGCAGATACTGGAAGTAAAGGTTGGCAAGCTCCATTCTCAGAAGAAAAAGCTAAAGAAAATCTTTTGCGAACCCATACAACGGTTTTGTCTGCTCAAACTATTGCTAAACTAAAAGAAAAAGATCTACCACAAAAGTTTTTCACAGTTGGAAAAGTTTTTAGAAATGAGACGCTAGATTGGAAACACTTATTTGAGTTTTATCAAGTTGAAGGTATTGTTGTTGATCCTGATGCCAATTTTTCAAATTTAATCGGTTACTTGAAAAACTTTTTTGGAAAGATGGGCTTTAAAGACGCAAGAATAAGACCTGCGCACTTTCCTTATACAGAACCATCTGCAGAAATTGATGTATTACATCCAGTAACTGGTAAATGGATTGAATTAGGTGGCTGCGGAATATTTAGACCTGAAGTTACTAAAACATTAATCGGAAAAGAAATACCAGTTCTAGCATGGGGCTTTGGTATGGGCAGAATAATTAGCGCATATTTCGGAATAACTGATATTAGAGATTTATACAAGAACGATCTTAAGCAATTAAGAGAAATGAAATCATGGTTGAAGAGTTAATAGAAAAATGAAAATAAAAGAAGCACAGCAGGAAGTAAAAGATTTTACATTACGTCAATCCTGGCTAGATGTTCCAAACATTGATAAGATAGACCATATTCACGAAGAGTTAACAGAAATAAGTCGATTATTAAGATATAAAACTGAAGATGAAAGAAAAAGTGTTGTTATAGAACATAAGGAGAAGCTTCAAAAGGAGATAGGAGATGTCTTATTTTGTACATTAAGATTGTCAAACCAACTTGGTGTTGATGCACAAAAAGGTTTTCTTGAAACCTTGCAAAAAGTACAAATAAAATTTGCGAGTCAATCTGAGAGTCAAAGTTCAGATAATGAACGTGAAGCTATTTAGGTGGATGAAAGAATGAAGAAAAATGTTGATACATATATTGGAGTTTTTTTGATTGCACTAGTAGCTTTAAATATATTAGGTGTGCTTAGAACAATAGGCGTAACACAAAAATTTGTTGATATTGTTGTATTATTAACAGGACTATATTTAGTATTTAAATAAAAAGAAAGATGAAAAAATGGATGAACAAAAAATTTTAGCTTATATATCTATTGTGTTGGGAATATTAGCATTAGGTTTTGCAATATTTTTAACTAATGACACTACGCTTCAAATAGGCTATATAGTATTAATAATATTATCAGCATTTGTTTATTTTATTTTTGAAAATAAAAATTCAATAAAAGTAAATGATAAAAAGTTAAAAAAAACAAAATTAGACATAAATGAGATAAATAAATCAATTGATTTCCATGAAAGATTGTTAAAGATAGAAAATGAGGTTTTTAAAAAATGAATAAAAAAGGTCAATCTGAGGTTGTATTGATTATATTACTTGTATTATTTTTAATATTTTTGATATTAAAATCTTTAGGTAAAATATAAAATGCCACAAGTAAAACTGAACAAAAAAGTTTTTGAAAAATTGGTTGGAAAGAAATTACCAGACGCTAAACTTAAAGATAGGATTAGTTATCTAGGTACTGATTTAGATAGTATAGATAATAATGAAATTAATGTAGAAATTTTTCCAAATAGACCAGACTTGTTAAGTGAACAAGGTTTTGCAAGAGCATTTAGTAGCTTTATTGGTGTTAAAACAGGATTAAAAGAATATAAAGTAAATAAAAGTAATTACAAATTAATTGTTGAAAAATCCGTTTCTAAGATAAGACCCTATACTGCTTGCGCTGTTATTAAAAATTTAAAGATGGATGATGAAAAAATTAGAGAGATAATTCAAATTCAAGAAAAACTACACATAACTTTTGGCAGGAATAGAAAAAAAATGGCAATAGGTATTTACCCAATGGAAAAAATAAATTTTCCAATCAGATATTTAGCTAAGTCACCTCAAGAAATAAAGTTTAAACCCCTTGAGTTTCCTAGAGTTATAACAGGACATCAAATATTAAGTCAACATCCTACAGGTAGGGATTATGGACATTTATTGGAAGGTTATGACAAATTTCCAATTTTTATTGATGCAAAAGAAAAAATATTATCGATGCCTCCTATTATTAATAGCCACGATGTTGGAAAGATTTCTAATCAGACAAAGGATGTATTTATTGAATGTAGTGGCTTTGATTTTTCTGTTCTTAGTCAATGTTTAAACATAATAGTTACTGCTTTAGCTGATATGGGTGGAAGTATCTATGAAATTAAATTAGAATATTTAAAAGAAAAATATGTTACTCCAAATTTAAAACCAAGAAAAGAAAAAATTAGATTAGATTATGTAAATAAATATCTTGGACTTAATTTGAAAGAAAAAGAGATGAAGGAATTACTCGAAAAAATGGGATACGGATATTCTAAAGGAAACGTACTTGTTCCTGCATATAGATCAGATATTTTACATGAGATAGATTTTGTTGAGGATATAGCAATTGCTTATGGTTATGAAAATTTTAAGGCAGAAATACCTAATGTTGCAACAATTGGTCAGGAAGATCACGAGCAGATTTTGATAAATAAGATTGCTGATATTTTAATCGGGTTTGGTTTGTTAGAGGTCAACACTTATAATATTACAAATAAATTTAATCAATCAGAAAGGATGAATGCAAAAATTTCTGTTATTGAATTAGCTAATGCTTTAACAGTTGATTATGATGCTCTTAGAACCTGGGTCATTCCAAATTTAATACAGGTATTATCTGATAACAAACATAATGAGTTTCCACAAAAAATATTTGAAGTTGCTACTTGTTTTAAAAAGAATGAAAAAGAAGATACTAATGTTTCTGAATTTAAAAGATTAGCAGTTCTCTTAACACATGCAACTGCAGACTACACAGAAATTAGGCAAATATTTGATGCACTTATGAGCGCACTTGATTTAAAGTACGAAGTTAGTGAGGTTGAACACCCTAGTTTTATTTCTGGAAGAGTTGGTAGAGTAAAAGTTGAAGGAAAAGATATTGCATATATTGGCGAGATCCATCCACAAGTTTTAGAAAATTGGGATTTAGATTATCCCATTGTAGCTTTTGAGTTAAACATAACAGAAATAGTTAAAATTATTTTAGCAAAGGAATAGCTTTTATTATACTAGATTTAATTCTATATATTATTGAACTTTTATAATTTATATCACTCACATCTGGATTAATTACTTTTTTATCAACAATAGCCTGTCTAATATCTTCTGTTTTAGTCATTGAATATAATTTACCTATTTGAGATTTAAAATGGGAATCACTACCATAAACAACTGATAAGTCAAATTTTTTAGCAAGTTCAATTGCTTTTTTATTCTCTTCAACTTTCATGCATGCCCCATTAATTTCTGTATAATCAAAAAAATTAATTATTCCCGTATACGAATATAAGTAACCTGTCTTATATAATGCTTCAAAATCAAATCCTCCTCTTATCCCCCCACTATAGGGATGCATTAATCCAACAATTAATTCTTTATTATTTTCTTTGAGTTCATTTCTTTTTTCGCTCAATTTAATAAAATCAAAAGCATCTTTTTTCTTAATTTTCATAAGTTCATAACAATTTTTTACAGTCAAATAATCAATGGATATCTCGCCAAATTGTGTTTTTGCTTCGAGGCTTCTAACAACATTTACATTATATCTTCTAGAAAGTTCTGCTGCACGCAAAGTTCCGTCGCAAGTATTGTGATCTCTAACAAAAATAGTATGTAAGTCATGTTCTTCTGCTAAATCTAGAATATCTTTAATTTCCAAATTACTACATGGACTATATTTAGTATGAATATGTGTATCAAATTTGTACATAATAATAAAAGAAAAAATAATAAATAAAAAGCTTACTCTTTTTTAGTTTCAACTGAAGGTTTTTCTTCTGTTTTTTTCTCTACCTTTTTAGTCTCTTTTTCCTTCTCTACTTTTGGAGCTACTTTTTTCTTTGCTTTTTTAGGCTTTTTTTCTTTTAGAGTATGCTTGATAACTTTTTTAGGTCTTTCTTTTCTTTCTTTACTCTTTTTCTCTTTAAGTTCAATACCTAATTTTTTGAATTCAGCCATAACAACACTATGCTCTGCATTTTTAGCTAATTCAACTTTAGTCTCTGACGGCTCTAGATGTAATACATTACATTTCTTTCTTCTAGTCTCTCCATCAACCATAACAAACCTATCATCTATTATATCAATAATTAAACATTTTTTACCAGCATCTCTGCCTGCTAATTTTACACATAATCTACCAATTTCTAACATTTTTAGTTCCTCCAAGAAATAGCCATAGTCCCTTTAAACAACAATAAGGCGTTGCCGCGCAAATTTATAAGTTAAAAGAGGCTATTTCTGTTTTATTGATTATTTTTTATTGTTTTTCTCATACATTTACTGCATAAGTTTCCGCCGTAAAGCCTTTCAACAGTCTTTTGTGATTTAGACATGTTCTTAAATTTTGACATAATTTTGTTTGGAATTCCATGTAATTCTGCTTTACAAATTCCACATTTAGCCTTGCTTGGCTTTCTAATTCTATAATGCTGAACTGTTTCTCCACCAGGAGTTTTTACCTTAAGTCTTCTTTTCGATCTTGATTTTTTTTTACCTTCAACCATTTTGTTTCCTCTGTTCTTGAATAATTTGATTTATTTATAAAACTTTCTGTTAAGAAAGTAAGGAACACCAGTGACGCAAGTTACTGAAAGTAACCTTTGAATATCAATAAAAGTGCTTCTAATGTAGCTTTAATAGTTTTCTCAAACTCATGCTAAAGAGTATTGAAAATATGATATATGTCCCAAGCCATCCTATTTGCCAACCAAATAGGTTTAAAGGTTTCATTTTTTGATTTCCTATATTTAGTGTCTTAATACTATTATCGTCTATTTTCTTAACAGGTTGCTCATACATTTGATCATTAGTTATTAATATTAATTGATTATATGATTTTTCTTTATACTTGTATTCTACCATATGTTGCCCTATTTTTCCTTTCATTGTCCAGAATGCTTTTGAATTCTCAATATCAACTGTCTTTCCAGATAATAATGTTATTTCTTTTGGTGTTATAATTTCAATTTCTCCATTCATTCCTGTTTCAAATTCAATAAAAGTGCTAAACTCATTGTCAGGAGTTATTGGCATATAAGCAAGGTGCATATTTAGCCATCCAAAAATAAGTATTATCGGAAGAAATGTTACTAGAGTTGGCTTCATACTCTGTGTCATGTATTTCATGTTTGTTGCCATTGCTCTTTTTTGTACTTCCATAACTTGAGCAGGATGATCTCTTAATTCCTTCATTTCTTTTTGAAAGCTTTTCATGTCTTCTTTTAGAATTTTCATAAGACTCTGATCAGTCATCCATTTGTATATTAAAGTCATAACTATTGCAACAAAAAAAGAAATAATAATTAATGCAACTAATGGCGACAAATTCAACAATGGATTTAATAATGGGTCGAGTATAGCCATTTTCACTCCATCATTTTACGCATCATTGGATGCATATCCATCATGTGTTGCTTTGCAATCTCTTCATATAGCTTATAGATAATCATAACAGCTAGTAAGATACCCGTTCCAGTTCCAAGTGCATTACTTAAGTCAGCAACAGAAGCTAAAACACCTACAGCAATTCCACCCATTACAGTTAATGGCCAGATATATCTATCAAGTAATCTTTCTAAAACTCTTTGATCTTTTCTAAAACCAGGAATTTGTAGTCCGCTTGACATAATTTGTTTAGCTTGACTTCTAGCGTCCATTCCACTTGTTTGTACCCAAAATATGGAGAACACTACAGCTCCGCCCACCATGAATAACATGTAGCTTAATGCGTGCATCATATCTCCAAAAACTAAGGTTCCTGTGAAAAATTTATTAATAATATTAGGTGCATAAATCCAATATACAAATCCTGAAGCAGGACTTTGTCCTACAAAAGTTCCTAATAATGGATATCCCCAATTTTGTAATAATCTTGCCCATAATTGAACATTTGCAATAAGTGCAGCAATCAAGATAACTGGAATATTTGAAGTATATAAAAAGTTTAAAGGCCATCTAATTCCGTGTCCTCTAATTCTTCCAAAGCTTAAAGGAATTTCAATTTTCATACTTTGTGCATAAACAGCTACTGCAAAAACTAATGCTGTTGCTAGTATTACTGCTAAAGCAAGGCCCGCTGTTGTTGGGTCTCCTGTTGATAATGAATAAAATAATTCAAATATTTTTCCTACTGGTGCTTCAGATCCAAATGGCCAGCCTAAAATTCCTGAATTAGTAAAGGGACTTAATAATCTTACAAATATTGTTTCTGAAACTCCTGCTGCAATAAACAAACTAAGTCCAGACCCAAATCCCCATTTACTGATAACCTCGTCCATAAACATAATAAGCATTCCACCCAGAATTAATTGAAATATTAATATTAATTGAAGTGTTCCGTATGATGCAGCGCCTATTGCCGGTGCAAGACCGCCCATATAAACATATATTCCTGCTTCAAATATAATAAAAAAGATTGCTAATAATTTTTGTACTCCTTGAAATTTTTTCTTACCTTCATGGCTAGTTAAATCCATATTAATGATTCCACTACCGTTTAATAACTGTAATACGATTGAGGCAGTAACAATTGGACCAATTCCTAATGAAATTATACTTCCAAATTTAGCTCCAAGAATTATTGATAAATATTGAAATCGTGATAATGCGTTTTGTCCTAATCCAAACAAAGGTATTAATCCAAGCACAAAAAATAGTACAAGTGTTATTCCTGTCCATTTTAATTTTTCTTTAAATGATAGTTTTCTTTGTTGTGGTCCTGCAACTTCTGGCAGGTTTGATAATAACGAATTCCAAAATGACATCATAACACCTCGTTAGTTTCAAGATTCCATTCTTATTTAAAAATGTATCGGTAAGAATTACTCTTTTTTCGGCTCAGGTTTAGCAACTTTTTTCTCTACAATTAAGCCACCTACAGCCTCAAGTTTTTCTTTAGCTTTAGTAGAATATGTATCAATTTTAATTTTAAAATTTGAAACAGCTTTACCATTACTCAATAATTTATGATATCCTAATTTTGTTAAATCTAAAATACCATTTTCTTCATTGAATTTTGCTTTGTGAGCTTCAATATACCCGATTGTTATAGTTTTAATATCCTGTCTTTTTACTGAGTAAAATCCAGTTTTTCCTTTATATTTTTCACCCTTTTTCCATAATAAACTAGGTTTTTGAGAATCTCCTTTTTTACCGCTTCCAGCCCTTCCTCTTCCGCCTCTGCTTCCTGCACCTCTATGCTTTTTCATACTACCATAGCCGTGAGTTTTGGTTCCTCTCTGTTTTACATTTTTTTTTCTTTTATTAACAACCATCTAAATCATCTTTTTTACTAAATCGTTCATTTTATCTGCTCTATAACCAAGAGCCCCACCCATAGTATATGGTGTTTTTATTCCTTTCTTTTCATAACCGCCCTTAGGTGGGTGCATTCTAAATACTGGTTTTATTTTTTTACCATTAATTTCTATATATTTTTTAGAATAATCAATTTTACCTGATTTATCTTTTAGAGGACCTTTGTATTCTTCTCCTCTTTTTTCCATTAACAATGTATATGTTTCATCATCAATTTCTCCCCATGCAACATAATCTTTTACTTTTACTAACATACCTTTCATTGACGGTGTATTTTCAAAAACTGCACAAACATGTTTGTTAAGCAGCTTTAAAACAATTAATGTTTTTCTTATATTTACATCAATTCCAATTTGTCCTCTAATTCTTATTGCAGCTAGTTTACTCATTTTTCTTCATCCTTAATTTTTTCTTCAACTTTAATTTTTCCTTCAATTATTCCGATTTTTTCAATAGCTTCTGGTCTTATTTTTGTAGTCATAAGAGACTTTAAAGCGGCCATACATGCTTTTATTAAATTTATTTTACTTGTTGTTTTTCCAAAACTTTTACTCCATACATCCTTAACTCCAGCCATACCTACTATTTTTTGAATAACTTTTTCAGCAACTAGACCAGTACCTTTTGGTGCAGGAAATAAATGAACTATAACACTTCCACATTTTCCTGTTACTGCAAAAGGAATTGTGTGTGGTTCTCTGCATCCACATTCCCATGAACCGCAGCCTCTTCTAATTTTTATAAGATTAAGTTTAGCATTTCTTGTAGATTTCTCTCGTGCAGGAACTGTCTCTTTACTCTTTCCATACCCTGTTCCAACAAGACCATTTTTATTTCCAACTAAAGCATAAGTTGCAAACTTAGGTTTGTTACCTTCTCTAGTTTTCTTTTGTGTTTGTTTAAAGACTCTTCTTTGTCCTCCTCCAAACTTACCTTTTGATTGTCCAATAAGTAATAATTCAGTATCTAAATCAGGAATCAGAATATCTACAATTTCTGTCTCTGATATGTTAAATCCGCTATCTAAAATAACTTCTATATCTGTAATTTCTTTATTTTTAACTTGTTTACCAAGTGATGTTTTAGGTTTCCATTCTTCAGCGTTTAATTTAGGCTTTTCTCTTTTATCTCTACGATTTTTATCCCCTCTCTGAGGAGTTCTTCTTCTTTTCTTTTCTTCAGCCATTTTTACACCTTTAAAATTTTGGATTTTGCATCTTCAATTTGTTTTGATAAATTTTCAACTTCAGATTTTGTAAATTGATTTTTGAATTTAGTTGAATCTTCTTTTGAAATTGTTGCAAATTTTTCAATATGTTTTCCGCTAGTTCTTTCGTCTGATGGTAGCATCTTTTTATCAACAGTAATTACTAGTCCTGCTTCTAATGCTCCTTTTACAATAGCATACATTTTTGAACCTTTTGCGCTTTTTGTAAATCCTAAATCCAAAACTGCTTCTTTTATTTCAGCTTTAACGGCTTTTTTTCCTAATAATAAACCCACCAGATAAGCTGTTGGAATATTACTTCTTATTTGCTTTAAACCATATTTTTCAAGTTCTCTTGAGTGACATGCTGTAACAACCACATCTCCCTCTGGTTGATAATTTATAATTTGAGCAAATATATTAGCAGATGATTTTCTAACTACTAATCTAGGCTTTCTTGATTTTAATAACCCTAATCTTTTTTTATAGTTGGTCTTATTCTCTCTCTTTCTTCTGAATGCGACTGTATATCTTTTTGATTGTTTCATTTTTTAACCAACTCTTGATCTTCAATATAAAGTTTGATGTGCCTTTTGCTTCTAAAAAATCCACCTTTAGCTTTTCTCATTAGATTACTATAAATTTTTTGTTCAATTATTTCTTTTTCTTTTAATAATTTTAAAAATTTTCTTTGAAGTCTTATTTTTATAACCCATAATTCTTTTTTACCAGTTCTTGCAGTTTTTTTACCTTTCTTTGCTCCTGAACCTTTTTGTCTTCCTTTTCTTTTTTGCTCTTTAGCTTTTCTGGTTCTAGCTTTAGAAATTCCTATTTTGGGTTTTTCTCTTATTGCACCATCAGAAATTAATCTTCTGATATCTGCTCTTGTGATTGATTCTTTAACTTCTTCCAATCTCTCGGTATCAAACCATACTCTGTCAAGACCTATGTCCATTACCTGAGCTGCAAGTCTTCTTTGAATTGTTAGTATCATTTTATTGTTTAGTTCTTAGCACTTTATCTTTTTCGGCTTTGTCTTTTTTTTGCTTTTCTTCGTCTGTTAATTCTTCTTTCTTCTCTTCTTTTTTCGGTTTAGCTTCTTTTTTCTTTTCTGTCTTTTTCGCTGTTTTTGATTTTTTATTCTCTTTATTTTGCTTTAACTTCTCTTCAATTTCTTTTATGAAAGCATCAGAGTCAGAAAGATTTAAAATTTTAATATTAGCTTCTTTAGCTTTTTTTACTATCTCAACTTTTTTCCTTATACCTACTGTTCCAGCAATTATAATTCCGTCTTTATCTTTATCGATTGTTGATAATTCTTTAACATTATGAACATTTTTAATTATTAATCCAGACTCATGCATTCCTTTTACTTCTGCAGGACTTTTCCAACCAGTACTAACACTTCTACAGTATCCTTTTCTGTGAAGTCTCATTTTGGATTGTAATCCTTTTGGTCTTCTCCAATTAAAAGAGATTTCTCCTTTTTTGTGAGCATCCTGTCTAATAAAATCGGGTTTTTTAGCTTTCAGCTTTTTTCTTAATTCTAGTTTTTCTTTCATTTTAACTCTTTACCCGCTTTTTCAGTAATATATATACCGTCTTGAAATATTCTTCTATCAAATCCAGTTCTTCTTGTTAATTGTTCAATATCTGCAGCCATTTGACCAGCTGTTTCTTTATTAATACTCTCGACGGTGATAATATCTCCCTCTACCTTTACTGTTGATCCATCTCTTATTTTTACAACTCTTGGGATTTTTTCACCGAACAGATTTTTAACACTAAATGAATCACCTTTTATAGTTACATTCATTGGAAAGTGCCCTGAACATATTTTTAATTTATATACAAATCCTTCTTCTGCACCTTTAATCATATTTTTTATGTGCGCTACAAAAGTATGAAGTATTTTTTTTTCTTTTTTGTTTGTTGTTTTACTTTCAGCTTTGATTTTATCTTTTTCAATTATGATAGATATTTGTTTACTTGCCAATCTCTTTTTTATTTCTCCTTTCGGACCTTTCATACTAAGTTCATAATTATCAAACTTAGCCTCAATGCCTTGTGGCAATTCAATTTCCTTAATCATATTTGTTTTTTCCATTTTAATAACAGTAAGCTATTAGCCTTCCACCAATATTTTTCTTTTTTGCTTCTTCGTGTACAAGTAGATCTTGATTTGTTGATATAATTATTATTCCAAATCCTGATGCAGGAAGATATCTTTTCTCAAATTTTTCATAACCAGTTTTATCAATAGTATATCTTGGCTTGATTGCGCCACATTTATTGATATTTCCTAGTAAGTTTACTTTTAGGTAGTTGCCTTTAATATCTTTTACTTCTTCATAATCTCCTATGAATCCTTTTTTGTTTAAGATATCTAACACTTTTTTGATAACTTTTGAACTCGGTTTGATAACTACTTCTTTCTTTCCAATTTTTTCTGCATTCATTATCTTTGATAATGTGTTTGACAAAGGATCGTTTAATGACATTTTTTAACCTCAACCGTATTTCTTGAAACCTATGTCAGTTGCAATGTCTCTAAAACATTGTCTGCATAATCCCAATCCATATTTTCTAATGTGTCCTCTAATTCTTCCGCATCTTTTGCATCTTCTTAATGCAATTCCGCAACTTCTTACTTTTGGACTATTATGTTTGATGAACTTTTTTAGCTTAACAGGTTTAACCTTAAGTTGCTTGAAAACTTTCTTATGATTACTATAAGTCATTTTATTCCTCAGCTCCTAATTTAACTTTGAAACTTTCTTTCATAAAGTTAATTGCTTCTTCTTTGTTAATCCTGTGTTTTTTACCTATTTTTTTCTTTTGAATTTTTCTATTTTTAACTCTGAATCCTGGTCTTGATAATGTTACACATACTTCAAAACCCATAATTCCGATTTCAGGATCATATTTAATATCTCTTATATCTATATATTCAGTTAAACCAAACGCTAAATTTCCATTATTATCAAATTGTTTTTCTGATATTATAAAATCTTTAGCTTCAATTAATTTCGCTAATAATTCTTTTGCAGCTTCCTTTCTTAATGTTATTTTACATCCAATAGGGAGTCCTGGTCTTAAATTCCATGCAGGAATTCTTTTGCTTGTAACAGTTTTTACTGGTGTAATCCCTGTAAGTTTTTTAAATAGTTTAATGCCTTTTTCAAGTCTATTAGCATCTTTACCAGCACCTATGTTTAAGGTAACTTTCTCTATCCGGATATTTTTCATGTCATTCATTTTTCTATTGTTATTACCGCTTTTTCTTCTCCGATAACAAAAGCAAATTTCTTTAAAGTTTCATATACGTCATTTTCTTTAGTTTTGAATATGATTTTTTTGTTGTCGATTGTTTCAATCTTTCCAACTGAACCGATATGTTTTCCTCCAGTTAAATAAATTAAAGCTCCTTTTTCCAGTTTTAAGTGTTGAATTATTTTTTGTTTTTCAAACTCGATTACGACGCTATCTCCCACTTTGTAGGTATCTTTCTCAACTAAGATATTTCTTCCGTCAGTAGTATTAAGTTGTGTTTTTCCTTTAGACAATTTTTTTTGTCTAATTTTACAAACTTTTATTTTTGATTCTTTATCGTCAATTTTTACTGCTGAGATTTTTCCTTTTTTATTGAATAATAGCCTATGGTTTTCTTTAATTTCTGGTATACTTATAACATCCATTAATCCAACAGGATAAGCAAGATCTTTTCTTCTTTTTCCGTCGATTAAAACTTCTTTATTATATACTATGTGTTTTACTTCTCTTGTAGTTTTTGCATGTTTAAGTAAATCTCTTAATGCAATTGTTAAAGGAATACTATTTGCTAATTCATGAGCTCCTGGGTTAGGTCTAATTATCCAAATTGCTTCTTTTTTCTTTATTGGCCAGCTTTTTGGCGCGTTTAGTCTTTTTAGATGATTTTTAACCATTTTTAACCTCTGTTAATCTTTTTTTGTCTTCAAGTTTTAGCTCAGTAATTATTAAATTTGATGGATCAATAGGATATTTTGTTTTACTCCCATCTTTTTTTGCAGTTTCAATTCCAGTGATATATGCTTTAAGATCTTTTCTGTCAACTTTTTCAACAGTCCCTGTTTTTCCCTTGAAGTTTCCTCTTAATATTTCTACTTTATCTCCTGTAATTAAAGTAATGCTTCTTTTATTATATTTTTTAATTAATTCTTTTGATAAATGTGATGAAACTAATTTCTTTTTAATATGAAGTGGAGCATTATATCTATATTTTCTTTGCTTCCTTGGTTGGATGCTTCTATTCCATGAACTTGAAAATTTTGTTTTCATTTTTTCCTCATACTATTATACTTGCAATTTTTGCAATTCCCGGATATCTTTCGCAAGCTTCTTTTGCTATTGGGCCTTTGAAAATTGTTCCTTTTGGGTTTCCTTTCTCGTCTTTAAGAACAACGGCTGCATTATCTGCAAATTTTATTCTTGTTCCGTCAGGTCTTCTATACTCTTTTTTTTGTCTTACGATGACTGCAAAGACAACTTGTTTTCTCATATCTGGCTTTCCTTTTTGTACAGAAACCATTATTAAATCGCCAATTCCTGCAGCTGGGACTCTTCTTTTTACAGTTTTATGTCCTTTTACACCAATAATTTTAACTAATTTAGCTCCACTATTATCGCATGTAGCTACTTTTGAACCAACTAGCAAACTTTTTACAATTCTTGCTTTGATTGGCTTCATTCTTCTTTTTCCTCTTCTTTTTTCTGAGGTTTAGTAGCATATTTTTCTTCTTTTTCTGCAATTATTTTATGCTCTATTTTTTCAATAATAACAAAGTTTTTTGTTTTGCTTAATGGTTTACATTCAACAATTTTTACAATATCTCCTTCTTTTGCATTGATGCAAGTTGGATTATGTGCTTTAATCTTTGTTCTTTTTTTCTCATATCTTTCATATTTTTGAATATAACTACTTCTTGGCATTTCTATTGTTGCACTTTTTTGCATCTTTGAACTTATTACAGTACCTACTAAAGTGTTAGTTCTAATTTTAAGCTGTCCGTGGAATGGGCAATATCTATCATCGCACTTCTCTTTAGGCGCTTTCACGTCAATACCAATTGTTTTATTTTTTTTCATTTTTTAATCCTTTCTTCTGGTCTTTTTGTTTCCAATTTTATTTTTTTTCCGTTGATTGTGATTGTTGTGTTTTTTTTTAGTAATATTTTTTTGTTGATGTTGATTGTGTTTTTTGTTTCATCCAAAATTTTACCCTCAATTCCCTCACAACATTTGTTAGGGGAATCAACAACTTTGGCTGTTTTTCCAATCAGTTCTTTTTTCATATTCTTATTTTGATTGTCTCTGGAGGAAAGCCCATTTCAATAAGCATATCCTTTACCTTTTGTTTGTGATCGCCTTGAAGTTCAATTTTTCCTTCTTTTGCTGTTCCACCACAGGCAAATTTTGATTTTAATTTTTTTGCTAAATCTTTTAAATTGATTTCTTTTTGATCAATTCCCGTAATCACAGTGTAAAGTTTTCTGAACTTCTTTTTTATGATTTTAACGATGATTTCTTGTGTCTCCTTTGCGATTATTTCGCAAACGCAAAGTTCTTGTGGTAATCCACATTGAGTACAAACATCTCCCATTTATTTTTCCTCTTTTTTATTAGCTTTAGGTTCTGCCAATATTGTATGTATTCTAGCAATTGTTTTTTTAATATTTCTTACATTTCCTGGGCTTTTTGGAATTGTTCCAGTAGCAATTTGAGCATTTTCTTTCATTAATTCCATTTTAAGCTCTTTTATTTTTTTATCTAGGTCAGCGACATCCATACTTCTTAGTTCTTTTGTTTTTATTTTCGCCATTTTTATTCTTCTTTAGTCTCGGATTTTTCTTCTTCCTTAACTTCTTCTTTTATTTCAGCCTTAGGTTCTTCTTCCTTCACTATTTCTTCTTTTTTGGTTTCTTCATTTTTATCTGCTATTTTTTTCTTTTTTTCTTTTTTAGGCTTTTTTTCTTCCTTTACTGTTTCTTTTTCAGAAGTTTCTTCTTTTTTAGTCTCTTTCTTATTATCTTCTAGAACTTCTTCTCTTTTAGTCACTTTGTCAGGAAGTTTAGTGTCTGGTAACATTATTTTTACTTTAACGCCAACAACTCCAGTTTTAAGCATAGCTTGCGCTTCTGCAACTTTTACATCTGAAACCGCAACGTCTCCGCATTTTTTTAAATATCCTTTATAAAATCGCCATGTTTTAGCTCTTGAACTTGGAACTTTGCCTGATATTAATATCTCTACCCCAAGTGCTCCAGCGTCCATTACATCTTGAATTGATTTATGACCAATTCCTTTGAATCTTTGTGTTCCAAATCTTTCGAGTGAACTTATAATTCTTTCAACAACAATTTGTGCATCAAGATTAATATTTTCAACTTCGTTAATTTCAATTTGTGGATTTTCAAGACCAAATCTGCTTTTTAATGTTACAGTTAATTTTTTGATATTAGCACCTTTTCTACCGACAACAAGGCCAGGTCTTGAAGCAAAAACTATTATTTTTTCTCCTAGTGGAGTTCTTTGTAATTTAGTATGTGAATGTCCGACATTTCCAAGAGTTTCACTTATGTATTCTTGTATTTGGAATTCTTTTAATTTTTGATTAACGAAATTTCTCTCAATCATTTTTTCGCCTCAGGTTTTCTCTCTTCAACTACCATTTCTAGATGTGTGCTTTTCGCTTTTCTACCATATCTTCTTCCGTGTCTGTATTGAGCCGCAGCTTTTTGTGGAATTATATGTGAAATGTATAAGTCTGCAGTATTTAATCCTTTAAATTGAGCATTGCTTTCTAATGATGCAATTAATTTTAAAATTTCACCACACGCTTTCATTGGATATCTACCTGGACCAATTTTTGTTTTATGTCCCATATCCATATTAAATTTAGTAAATTTAACAGCTCTTTTTTTATCAATAACTTCTGCAAGATATTTTTTAGCGTATGCTATATTTTTATTTCTTATAGCGTTACTTATCATCTGCGTTTGCTTTATTGAAATAGGCATGTCTCTACCTACAACTCTAGCCATGTGTTCTTTTTTATACTCTTTCATTGAATAATTGTATTGACTCATTTTTATTTAACACTCACTGATGAACTTGATTTTGTTGCACCTACCCCAGGTGAGCTATGTGCAATTCTTTTTCTTGTTAAAGCGAATTCTCCAAGGAAATGTCCAATCATTTCAGGCATAATTTTTACTTGTCTAAATTCTTTTCCAGTATGAATTCTAAAAGTTAGATCAATCATATTAGGTAATATAATTAAATCTCTGCAATGTGTTTTAATATCTGTTTTTCCTTTTTCAATGGCTGAAATAACTACTTTTTGAGCTTCAGTAAATCCTCTTTTGATAGTTCTCCTTGTTCTTGATGGAGCAATCTCTGCGAACTCGTTTGGACTCATTTTCTTTAATTCCTCTTCGCTGAAACCTTTGTATGTGAATTCTTTTTTAGCCATTTTTTCACCTAATAATTATTCTCTTTCTTTGACCAGTTCTTCTAGCTCCAACCTGTCCTACTTTTCTTCCAGGTGGTGCATTTTTAGATATTGGTTTTGATTTAGTTTTTCTTGATGACCTAGCACAACCAAACGGATGGTCAACAGCGTTCATTGCTGTTGCTGATACTTTAGGCCATAATTTATTTCTTGCTTTGTTTTTATAATAAGCATTACCTGCTTTTAGTAATGGTTTATCAAGTCTACCGCCTGCAGAAAGCACTCCAATAGTTGCTCTACAGTTAGCACTAAATTGTTTATGTCTTTTTGATGGCATTTCTACAATAATTTTATTACCTGTTTTGCTTACAACTCTTGCAGAACATCCGGAACTTCTTACGAATTTTCCGCCATCTCCTAGATTTTGTTCAATATTATAAATAGTAGTTCCTTCAGGAATCGCGCCTAAGCTAAGTGTATTGCCAATTGTAGGTTTTGCACTATCTCCTGAAAACACTTTATCTCCGATTGCTACTCCTTCTGCAGATAAAGATAAGACCTCTTCGCCATCATCATATTTAATTTTCATTAATGGAACTGAATGTCCTTGGCAATGTATTAGTTCTACAATTGTTCCTTCCCGTAAATTCTCTGATATTTTGTTATGGGTTGCTGCTCCTTTATATCTAAAGCTAGGTGCTCTATATGTAGGTCCGCCTTTTCCTCTTGCTTGTGAAATTATATTTTTACCCATTTACATCAAACCCATTTTAGTTGCAACGTCAATTGCAGGTGTATCAGCTGAAAGCTTAACATATGCCTTTTTGTTGCCTTTTCTATCAATATAAGTGTTAACTTTTTCTACTTTTACTTTGAATAATTCTTCAACTGCTTTTTTTACATCTTGTTTCTTTGACGCTTTTGTAATTACAAAAACTAATTTATTCTCAGCTTCCATAAGCCTGATGGCTTTTTCTGTTGATATCGGATATTTTACTACGTCCATTTTAATCACATGAATAATTTATCTTTATTAAGCGCTTCAATTGCACTTTTTGTAAATAAACTTATTCTACCCATATCTGCACCTGGTGCAAGTAATTCAGCATTAAGTTCTTTTACTGTGACGATGTCTGTGCCTGCAATGTTTTTTGCGCTTTTTGTTAATTCGCATTTATCTTTTACGACTAATAATATGCCTTTTTTTCTTTTATATTTTCTAGATCTTGCTTTTCCTTTTCCTGCTCTTACTTTTTTCTCTTCTGATCTTATTAATTCGTTTGCAAAACCTAGTTCTGTTAAAATATCACTAACTTCTTTAGTCTTTTTTATTTTTTCAAAATCGTCATCAATAATAAATGGATAATTTTCAGGGACATTGTGTCCTCTTTCTTCTACCATTTCTTTTATCATTACAGCAGCTAAAGCGCTTCTAATAGCTTTTCTGTTTTCTTTTTTATTTATTTTTTGGCCCCATTTCTTCTCTGCTTTAGGTCCGTGAGCTCTTCTTCCGCCTCTAGTACCAGATATCTTTGCTCCTACCCAGTTCATCCTTGTTCCTCTTCTACTCATTACTTTTCTTGGAACTCTAGATATACCTTGACCATAACATCCTCTGTAATCTCTTCTTCTTTTTGAAACTCTTGCTGAATGTTTTAATCCTGCTCTAGAATCTACTCCATATGCTTGTCTATTATTAGCGTGTAATGCAAGGACTGCTCTTTTAACAATATCTTGTCTTATTTCTTCATTAAATTGTACTGGTAACTCAATGCTTCCATTTTCCTTGTTTTCTTTATTAATTATTTTGAGCATCATTTTATAATCCTTCCAAATGAGTGTAGTTTATTTCAGGTGCTTGTGTAGGCACTTTTTTGCTAGGTCTGATTGAATGATTGAATCTTATGATTCTTTTTCTTGGACCAGGCACACTACCTTTAACTAATATATAACTATTTTTAACAACACCAAATCTTTTAATTCCTGCTTTAGATTTAACTTCTTCAGGATTATCGCTAATTTTAATTATTTGATGATTATAATGTGTTCTTAGATAATATCCTTCTTTTCCAGCATTAGGATTTCTCCACATTGTTTGATTTTCTCTATTCCAAGCTCCTGCTGGGGACGCTGTTCTCTTTCCTTTCTCGGATTTATGCTGTTTAATAGAAACACCAAATCTTTTTACAACACCACAGAAACCTTTTCCTGTAGTTACGCCGTGTAGGTCAACTTGCTGTCCTTCTTTGAATATATCTTTAACTGTAATTTCTTTACCTAACATTTCTTCTGCATATTTTGCTTTTTCATCTTTACTTCCGCCAATCGCCAATTCAAAGATATCTGGTATTTTTTTACCGATACCTGTTAATTTAGGTTGTGTATATACTATAAGATGAATATTGTCAAAGTCAATATCTTTAGAATCTTGTTTTTTCTTTGGTTTAGTTACTTTTTTTAGAATATCTTTGTCTAGGTTTTCAGCAAGTTTATCATGAACCGCCTTTATACCATAACTAGTTGTTTTATAGTATCTTATTGCCATAACTTTCATTGGTGGGCATTCAATTACCGTAACTGGAATTTGAATGTCTTGACCTTTTGTTAATGTTTTAGCTCTATTATCTGTAACTATTAGATGCATCATTCCTGCTTTGTATCCAGCAAATCCTAGTGCAACTGGTTCTTTAATATCGGCCCAAGCTCTAACTAGTGCTGTCTGTTTCTTGGCTCTTCTTCTTGGCCAAAATTGCATTGTTCCAAATCTCGGATTTTTTCTTGTAGGCATGTTTTATCCTCAAATTAACCTATTATGTAAGCTTTTCGTTAGAAACAGTTTTATTTATCAAAACTGTACTGAAAAAGCTTTTTTCAGGCTGTTTATGACGGGAATTTAATTGAATTAAATACCCTTCTTTCTCTTTTTTTACATAGAAATTATGGGGCATTTATAAAGCTTACTGTTTCTTACACTAAACCTCGAGTATTAATGAGATTGTATGTGTCTTTAGGTATATTCTCAACATTTAAATATTACTTCTTTATCTTTTTGTTAGATTTTAATATATGAGGTATCAAGATGGATGAAATTGTTATTAGGCTAAGGCCAAAGCATGTCGAGAGATTAATATTTATCGTAGTTATTTTATTGTTACTTGGTGTAGTTTTTTGGCAAAGAGGATTAACACCATTTTCAACAGAAACAAAAACAACTGCCTCAGCAGTTGCTGAAGAAGTAAAGGCTGCAGATACTGTCGCAACAAAAACAGAAGTCGCGACTGAAGAAGCAGTAGAATCTCTTGTTAAAGAAGACCCCGAGAAAATAGAAGATCCCGTTGTAGAGGAGCCTATTGTAGAAGCAGAAGAAGAAATAGTAGCTGAAGAGGTAATTGATAACACACCTAAAGCAACTTCAGGTAAGAGAACTTTTACTATTACTGATATTGAAACTACAATTAAAGGTGAGGATTGGGCAAAATTAAACACTTTTAATTTAAAGATTGAAAATGGTTTGTCTGGAATTAATATTACTTATAAAGTATATATCTATAATTCAGGAGATACTGCTTCTGATAATCCTTTTGAAACTGTAATTCTAAGACAGATTGAAGATGGAGAAATTTATGATGAAGTACAAAAGATTGCAGAGAAGGTGCACGGAGAAAGTTTCAATGAAATTGATGAAGACAAGAAATTAAAGGTTGTCTTTGAAAATTCTGCAGGAAATACTTTAGAAACCATAGTCATGAATTTTAAAGCATCTTAATTTTTTTTATTTTTTTTTAATTATATTCTATTTCGTATTTTTCATCTGGATTTTTCTGTTTCTTAGTTTTCTTCTTATCTCCTGAAAAAAAAGTTTTTCTTCTAGAATATTGTAAAGGATTTCTTACTTTATTACATAAATTATCTGGAGAACAAACCTGTAAATCTTTATAGAATGTAGAAGTACAATTGTGAGGTAAAACTCTCTTTTTATTTTGTTTATGATATCTTATTTGTCCTTTTATCATTACTTCTCTTAATGGTTCGGGATTAGCTTTATTCCATTCTACTAACCTTTTTTCAATCATTTCATGACTCCATCCAGAGGATGCCATAAAATTAACTAAACAAAATAAAGCCCTTTTCCTTCCATCTGCAAGTCCTTCTAACATTTTTTTAATGCAAGGTGGAAATAAATCTTCAATAATTGCTTCTTCTGGAATTTCGTACTCCTTTTTGTCTTCTACAATTTGTTTATATTCGTCCTCTATTTGCGGTTCAAAATCATATGCCTGAACAAATAAATTCTTAGCTTCTCCCTCAATTGCACTTTCTCTGTCTAAAAACTTTATTGAAAAATCATTCACATTCTCAGGCTTTGCTTGTTTCTTACTAAAACTTAGTATTTTATCTAATTCCACAGGAATGCTGACTAGTCCAGATTTTTCATTAAATGAATAGTTATGTCTAAGTAAATGCCTTGAAGAAATTAGAATAGTATCAATTTCTAATACTAAGAAAGGATCAAACTCTCCTTTATCCATTATTTCATCTATTCCGCTCTTTTCTTTTATTGTTTCAAAAGAGTCCTTGATCATCATTTTTTTAAGATGCCCTCTAATCATATCTTTAAGGTAGGCAGCAATTCTTCTTGGAGCTTCAGGAAATAATTTTCTTATTTCTTGATTACTAACTGTTTTAGGAAATGCTTCAAATGGCACGGCAATATGGTATCCATGATTTCCAGAAAATTTCACACTGACAGAATCTATACCATGATGTTTTAGTGCATGCACTAGTAGGTGTGCTGCCATTCCGCTATATCCCAAATCTTTACAGTCAATATCAAGTATTAAATCCCATCCACTTCTTAATGTTTCTATCTCATTCTTTTTCATTAGTGGATCAATAGCAAGAGGGTTATTCCAAGTCTCTTCAGAAAAATGAAAGGAAGTTATGCCTTGTTTTACTAATTCAAGAATATCTCCTTCATACATGATTGTATCTGGTCTTCTTGCATAGCCTTTTCCGCCATAGCTACCAACAACTTCTTTATTCTGGCTAATTCTAACTATCTCTTTTTGAACTTCCTTTCTAGAATAATGTTTGAGTACAATATTTTTATCAATCTCAATCATGTCAGCCATATGTTTTTTAATTTTTAGCAATCTTATATAGTTTGTTATAATACAAACAATAATTAATGAAAAGTAAATTCTTAGCAAATATAGTATTATAATAGTATTATAAGAGTTTTAATTAACATACATCTCATCAAATATCTGTTTTAGGTTCTTTGCTTTAATTGTTCCAATTTTATCTATCTTTTTTAATTCTTCAACATCAGCATTAACAATATTCTTTACACTACCAAGCTGTTCTAATAGGGGTTTTGCTAGCGTCATTCCAATTCCAGGAAGGCTACTTATCAAATATTCTTGTTGCTCTTTGAAACTTTTTGGTTTCATGCTTCCGTGTGGAGTGAAAGCATTTCCATCTTCTTTTTGTTCTCTTTTAGCAATCATTGCGAGCATTGCAGCGCTCTCTTTAAAATCTTTAGTGAATAATATAGGTATACCATAACTCACAGTTATTGTCGCTAATAAGCCCCTAATCGCATTCGGGTGTATGTTTTTAATTCCATATATATCTTGTTTTCCTTCAATTAAAATAATCGGTCTAGAAAAGTTTTGTTTAAGACTTTTTATCTGTTCCATAATCCGTCCATCAAGGAGACTATTTACAAAATCTTCTTGATTTTTGTATTCAATAGCGCACCTATTGCTCAGGACATAATCTCCTACATCTAATTTTTCTAATTTAATTTCGCAACCATTTTCTATTAAATTCTTAATTATTGCATTTCCTTTTTCTCTATAATCAACATGAATTTTAATTTTGTCATACAAATATTTGTTAAGATTACTCTGTTCTTTATTCTCAGTCCTAAACTTTTTTCTCTTGAAATTATTTTTTAATAATTCTAAATTTCTATACATCCTATTTATTTTATGATGAGCACTCCATCTATATGCTTCATCTCTTGTGCCTTGTGCAAGTAGGATTAACACTCTGCCCTTATCGAGCCTTCCAGTCCTTCCTTTTCTTTGAATTGTTCTAACAGCGCTAGGGATTGGCTCAAAGAATACGACTAAGTCAACTTGTGGAATATCAAGACCCTCTTCTCCCACACTTGAACTTACTAAAACATTGAATTTTTTATTTCGAAATCTATCAAGCATTTCAATTTGTTTTTTTTGTGATAATCCAGACCCATTTCTTTTAGCTTGTCCTACAAATAATTCTGCATTAATATTATCTATAGAATTCATTTCCTCGACTATTCTTTTTGCATTATCTCTATATTGGTTGAAAACAATTATTTTTGTTTCTGGATTTTTTTTATATTCTTGTTCAATTATTTTTCTTAATTCGCTAAGCTTAGGATGCTCTATGTCTTTATCATACAATGCTTTAGTTTTAATTAAAGCACTTCTAAAATTAAGATCTTTTGCTAAATTAATTGTTGCTTTTGTTTTTGTCGTATAACTTTCTCTTTGAATTTTATCTAAGTATTGATATAGTGCATAAATCCCTTGCGTTTCTAATAATTCAAGACCATGATGCACTTTCATAATCTCTGCTAGTAA
Source organism: uncultured Methanosarcinales archaeon (assembly GCA_964479425.1). Lineage (GTDB taxonomy): Archaea > Nanobdellota > Nanobdellia > Woesearchaeales > CAYSVS01 > CAYSVS01. The sequence continues at coordinate 47,630 of CAYZMD010000001.1, forward strand.
ACTTATCGTCCTCAATATTTCTATACTTTTATTCCCAGACATTATCTCTTTTTTAACTTGCGCTTGCATGCCAAGCAAGTCTCTTTTAGAACTTTCGAGTACAATATTACTAATAACTCCCATCTCTTTTATATCGCCAATTTTAGTCCTAATACAATCTTTCAAATACTTTTGAATTTCTTTGAATAGCGGTGGAAGTTGAACTTTTACCCACTCAACTTTTACATCTTGGACATATGGTTTTACGTCTGGATCTTTGTCTGTTCTTATTTCAATCTCGTCTATATATAAATTTTGACAGACTTCATTAATCACATCTAAATCGCTACCAGGAGAAGCAGTTAGTGCTAAAATTCGAGGATATCTAGCTTTTTCATTGTATTGTTTACTTATCCAAACATATGAATATTCTTTAACAGCTCTATGTGCTTCATCAAATACCATTAAGCTAACATCATCCAATTTTATTCTATTTCCTATAATATCATTTTCAAGCCCTTGAGGAGTCGTTGCAATTATCTGTTTTTCTTTCCATAACTCTTGCCTTTTTTCTGGACTTATGCTGCCAGTAAACATTGCAATTTTATTATCATCAATAGTGGTCTTCGCAATAAAAACTTGCATTATTTGTTCAACTAGAGGTTTAGTTGGTGCAAGAATTAGAACTTTTGAATTAGGGTATTGTTTTAATCTTTGTATTGCGAGCATTAAAGCAATCGCAGTTTTACCCATTCCAGTCGGGAGAACAACTAATGTATTATGGTTAACAGTTGTCCCAAATATTGTTTCTTGGTAAAGTCTTGGTTCAAATTCTCTTAGCATAAATTATAACAGGATAAAAGTCCTTTAAATAGCTTACGCGTACCTGTCCAGTGTGTCCAGTGCTCTAAAAGAGAAACTGGACGCCAGGAACGATAGTGACAGGATGTCCAGTGCCGTTTTATCATTATTTGATATAGAATTGTTCAACAAAAAGCAAAAAGGCTTATAAGTTATTATGACCTATCTGATTTATGAATAGGAATAGTATCAATGAAGGATGTGTTCTTTGTGATGGAATATCTAATGACTTTTTAAGTATGAATAAAACATATCCGAACTTGACTGATTCTCCTGTCCTTTTTAGAACAGACAATTATGTTATAATTCCGGATAAATATCCTTTGGGTGAGGGCCATGTACTTGTTGTACCTAAAAAACATGTAAATTCTTTTGCAGAATTTGATAGCGAAGAATCTTTAGAAATTGGATTTATTTATGATAAGCTTCGGCAAATTACAAATGCTGATTCTTTTTTAATCTTTGAACATGGAACTAGCAAACTTGAACAAGCTACAACTGATCCGAAGATAAAGTCTATTTTTCATGCTCATTTGCAATTTATTCCAAATTTGGGGTGTACTTATGAAGGTTTAGAGGATTTTTTTGGAGTAAAGGATGTTCAACTATTAGATGAGTTAGGCAAATCTAGATCTTTGGAGGAATATAGACAAGATTATGTAGGAAATGGTGAGATTGTAAATTTTCTTAGAAAGAATACAGCTTATGATGATGAATCTATAAATTCTATAGCATCTTACCTGTATATAAGGACATCAGATGATAATCAATTTTTCTTTCCAGAACATTTAATCACTCCAAAATTGCCATCGCAATTTTTACGAGAAGCTTTATCGGATGTTAGTAATACTCCAGAATGGAATTGGAAGATTGCTATGACTGATGAAGGGTTAGCGAAGTATTTTGATAGAATCATTAGAACAATTGATTTATTTAAAAAATGAAACTAAAAGATATGCCTAAATTTAAAAGAGAAGAATCTCCAGAACATATAAGAAATATAATAGATTCTTTTTTTAATTATTTTCTAGATTTATCATATTTATTACACGAACCCGTTAAAATTCATTCAGGGATTGATACTTCAGTGCATTATATTGGGGCCCATATAAGCGTGTTAAAAAAATATCTTATAAATGATAATGTTCCGGAAAAAGGATTTGTGATGTCTCAACCTTGTGTTAGAACACAAAATCTAAAAAAATATTCTGATGATTTTTATATTCCTAATTGGGGTTCTTTCTTTCATAGTTTAGGTGCTTTAGTAAGAATTGATAAAATTGAAGAAGCAACCGCACAAACTTTTGATTTGCTAAGAAACGTGTGGGGAATTAATGAAGAAGATATAATTTTAAGGGTAAGTAAAAAAGACAAGGATTTAATGGCTTTAGCAAAAGCAAATGCTTCTTCAGAATTTCTTGAAGTAGATACTATGAATCCTATATATTATAGACATAAATTTGGATTGGAAACAATTTTCGGACGAAGTTTTAATATTGCTTTAAGAGATTATGAAAAAAACACTTATTCAGATATAGGAAATATAATAATTCTTGAAGATAGGAATAAACCTGTGGGTGTTGAGATTGCTTTGGGAACTTCTACTGTGCTTAAGCAAGTACATGGTTTAAGTCATGTGTTGGATTGTCATCCTCTTTTGGGAACAGATATAATTGAACAAAAAAGTATTCGTTTAAAATTGGAAGATTGTATTATAACATCAATGCATCTTTATCATCAAGGTTTGGAACCTTCTAATAAACATATTACAAATAGATTAATGAGAAAATATATGAAAAATATTGCAAAGGTTTTAGAAAAAGGATATTTTTCTGAAGATAATTTTTTAAATATGATTAAAAGATATGAAAAATCTGAATTTGGAATTAATTCTCATACGCAAAGATTTATTTCCTATTTAGAATATTTTAATACAATTACGAAAAAAACTGTTTTGTAGATTATGATTTGATATTAGTAAACACGTATAACATCGGGTCATGTTATATCCAATCAAACTTAATTACTAAAGAAGACCATCTTCCAATAATTTAGGAATTAATATTGTTTCAATTGTATATCTCATTTTGGGCAGATTATCTCTTGAAAACCAATCACACCCACCAATTTCTTGTGATGGAATAGGAGTTCCTCCATGTTTAACAAAATAACAATATACTTCTTGTTTTTGTTTATATACTTCATTAAAAGTTTTATAATTAATATATTCCCGTGTCGATACCAAATTTATTTTCAATTCCTCAGAAAGTTCTCTTTTAAGAGCTTCTTCATGGGTTTCACCTTCATCAACTTTTCCTCCCGGTGTCCAATAAACTTTTTTTTCTTTGTCTGTTACTAGAAGAATCTTTTTATCTTGAATAATTACCGCTGAAATACGATTAGCTAACATAGAATTTGGGAAGGGTATGTAATTTAAAAGTTTTATGCAACTAAACTCAAATCAATTTGAGGAATTCTTTATAAGGTTTCTAATTTTTCTTATTTTTATGAATGATACTCAAAGGCAAATTCTATTGAAACTTATTCATCATCCTAAATTATCATTTACACAATTATTAGCTGGTAGGCGTGATTCTAATTTATTTGCTTATCACCTGACTACGTTAAAAGAGAAGAATATTATAGAATTAAATGATGGATTTTATTCTCTATCTGACGAAGGTAGAAAGATGTCTGCTTTTATTGAGGGAGATACTGGTAAAAAGGCATTATTTCCTACGTTTGTTCATGGGCTTATTATAGAAAAAGATGGTAAAATCTTGGTACAAAAACGACTAAAAGAACCATTTTATGGATATTGGAGTTTAATCTCCGGAAAGATTAATTTAGGACTGAATATTGAAGAATGTGCAAATCATGATCTTACAGAAGAAACTGGATTAATTGCAAATAGTAGTAAGATTATAGGTATTAACCAGATAAAAACACTAAAGGATAATAATCTTTCTTTTCATTGTATAGTATTTTTAGTAAAACTGTTTGGTATTCAAGGAGAGCTTATTGAAAAAACTCATAAAGGAATAAACAAGTGGATGACAATTGAGGAATATAAAAAACAGAAAAGGTTTCCGGATCCTTGGCTAGATGATGTGCTTAATGCTAAGGAATTCATTTTTTTAGAGACTGAAAGAACATTTGAAAATAAAGAGTTCGTAGATTTTAAAATTATTAAACAAAGGTAACACCAATTAAGCTCAAATCAATTTGACTTTTATATTTATATACTTCTAGATTTTTCCCTAAATCATGGGAAACGAAATCCAAGAATACATCATCAAAAAATTAATTCATAATCCTAATATGAGGTTTAATGAATTGCTGGATAAAAAATTTGAAAGTAATAAGTTTTCTTATCATATTAAACAATTAGAAGCAGTTGGATTAATTGAAAAAAAAGATGAAACCTATAGTTTAAGCCATGAGGGTAAAAAGTATTCAACCTTTATTGAAGGAAATACTGGGGCTAAAGCCAAAGCTCCTTTGTCTGCTGTAATTATGTTTGCGATTAAAGGAGATAAAGTTCTTTTAATGAAAAGGTTAAAGGAACCATTCTATGGTTGTTCTGGAGGACATGGTGGAAAAATTAAATTTAACCAATATCCTGATGAATGTGCAAAAGAAGAATTCAAAGAGGAGACAGGTCTTGATGCGGATGTTGAACTAAAAGGAATATATTTATCAAAAACATATAATAACAAAAAACAAAGTTATAATCATCAATTTTATATTTACTTATGTACTAATTTAGAGGGTGAATTGATAGAAAAAGATAGAGAAGGAGAGAATTATTGGATAGAAATTTCTAAAATTTATGAATTGTATATTTTTCCAGATGTTCCTAAATTGATAGAAATGTGCACTCGCCCAGGTTTTACAGTTTTTGAAGCTGATAGACACCAAGAAAATGACGAATTTAAAAACATGGTAATCAGAAAACACATTCAGTATTCATGACCCGCACATAGAATTTTAAAATTATAACCAACTAATTTAACAATTGTATCTTTCATTTTTTCTTCATCTGATGTAGGTAAATCAGTTCTTCCAGTACCTTCATTTAGAAGAGTATCCCCACTATACAATATTTCATTTTCTTTATCCCATATACAAATGCTACCATTTGTATGCCCAGGAGTGTGTATTATTTCATATTTTTCTAAAAGCTCTGATTCTTCAACATCAAGTAATTCAATATTAAATTTGTTTGCCATATCCTCATTCAAAATTACATTATTTTTATTCTCTTTAAAATCACAAATTGCTTCTTTGCTTGCATAGAATTTTGCGTTAGGAAATAAATCAAAATTACCTATGTGATCGTAATGTAAATGAGTAAAAATAACTTTATCAATTTTTTCTAAAGAAACAACTTTACTCAAAAAACTTTTTACCATTTCTCTATTCTTTCTATCTCCGGTATCAATTATAGCATTAATATCCTCAATATAATATAAATTAGAATCTGCATTTATTTTCCATACACCGTTAATAACTTTAGTAATCATATGTATCCTTTTCTATGTATAAAATGACTTAGGTATGCTGATACTATTGCCAATAAAAATATTATTTTTAATGTAGCATTGCTTCCTACTAAAGCTCCTAATAAGAATCCTATCAGTGTAGCAATTGATACAAGATAGTATGGAAAAATAGGATGTTTTCTTGCTAGCCATAAAGTTCTTCCAGCAACAATTCCACCAACACTACTAATAACATACAATGTATATTCATTTCTAAGCAATAATGCTATGATAAAACCTAAAATAAACCCTAGAGCGGAATATCCTTCAGCCCAATGTTCCAAAAAACTAAGTCCTTTCTTATTCATCATAGTTCTTTCTCATATTTCCAATAGTATGTTCCCCAAATTACAGTCCCAATTACGAGCGCACCTAATAGGGTTATCAGTGTACTAAGTCTTAAGTAAATAAGTAAAGCTGCCCCAAGCAAAGCACCATATGAGAACGCATACGTTAATCTTGAAGCAAATAATAAATTAAACCCGTCTAGTGGCGGAATAAATAAATTTGTAAAAACTGCATATAATAAATTAACAACGATTGCTTTTTCAATCAAAACATTTGTAGATAAAAATGATATGTTAGATAAAATTCTGAAAAACAATGCCAATATTATGTTTGCCAAAGGACCAACAAATCCAATTAATCCTAGTGGCCAGTAATTTATTCCATATCTGAATTTCCCAAGTCTATGTTTTTCTAGCATTAAAGCAACAAATCCTCCAGGAAGCATAAACCATAGCTTTCCGTTGCTGATAAATGTAACAATTAAGCTTGCAGCTAATCCATACCACCAAACTTTATACACGAGTTTAAACCCCGCATGTAACGCAACAATTCTTTGAACAGAAATATGTACTAACACAGCAAGAGCGACAATTAATAATGAACTAAGCATATTCCAACCATAAAATATATCTACAGTACTTGAAATCCTGCCGTCATTAAATCCCACTATAAATCCTAATATTAAAATTACAATAGCTAAACTTTTAATTTCTTCTTTAGAATATGCAAAAAATTTTTGTATTTTTACTTTTAAGTCTAGCATTGTTTACCTCTTTTTTTCTTCAGGAAAAAAGGGACTAGTAAATAAATTTCACTTACGTTGCCTCTTTTATATGAATTATTTGATTTTGATTATTTAAAGTTTTCTACAGTAAGGCTATAGCTGATTTTGTTATTCTCTTGAATCATCTTAAACATTTCATCTTCATGTCCTGCTCCAACTACTGCTAATATATGTTTATCGGGATTTTGTTGCATTATTTTTGATAAATTTCTTGCCATTATTACATTCCTTTCATGAACAAGGACTCTATGAATATTTGGATATCTTTTTTTTAAAACCCTCATTATTTGTTTTATAACTTTTTTTCCAGGAACTTTAGTTAAGTCTAATTTTTCCATACCATATTTTTTCATTTCTCTTTTTTTGAAAAACACACCTTTAAGCATATCAACAAATAATTTCCACATTTCTTTTATTGTAAATGCCTTTGATAATTTTTGTAATGTAATAGAAATGTTTTGGTCAATTAATGCAATTTTGGCATTATGTTCTTTTGCCATTTTTACTGCAGTAAGCATATCTTCTCCTGGCTGTATTTGTACAATCTTACCCATCTTCTTTTGAATCCAGCCTCCAATGACTGCAAACATGAATCCTTTAAATCCGATGTGTCTAATCTGTTTAAAGCTAATATGTTGTTGTTTCTTTTTTTGTAATAAAGCAGAAAGTCTATTTCTATCAAGTTCAACTGCTACAATATTAGGATTATTATCTATGATATACCTTTTTATCTCATTAACGCTTTGTTTAGCTATATGACTTGTTCCAATTATTGTTAAATTATGAATTCTATGCATTATTTTAGTAATATCTCTATTTTTTATAACCTTTTCTATGAATACTATATATTGTTGAACAGAAAAGTATATAAATAAGATTTGAAATATCTAGAACTAGGTGGTAATACATGCTTAAACTTAAAAGAATCTCTGAAACTTACGAAATGAAGGTTTTTACAGACCAAGGCGATTATTTTGGTGATATTGAAGAAAGTATTTTAACAAGCAACAAAGTGTTTGGTTGGAAAGTTAAAGCTTCAAGAAACTCATTTTTGAATAAAGTTTTGGGTAGCGCTAAAGGCGTAATTGTTCCACATCAGCTTGTAAAGAGCATTGGAGACATTATGATTATCAGCAAAGCTGCTGTACCAAGTTATAATTCAGAAGATGCAGGAGCAGAATAGATTTAAACAGGATCTTATTAGATCCAATTTATTTTTGATTAATTATTCTTATCCTAGATTGCCCGAGGCAAAGGATAACATTAATTTACCAAACTAAGATGAAGATAACTATTGACACACAACATGATTCTAAAGAAGATATTTTGAAAGCTATTGAACTATTAAGAAATTTGAGTGGAAACGTTAAAACAAATACAGCTACAAATATTTTTGATAACAATACTTCATCTTCAGAACCATCAAACATGATGAATATGTTTGGAAATAATTCTTCAACTTCGTCTTCTGAAAACAATTCAAGCGTAATGGATATTTTTAATTCTACTCCGAAAGTAGAATCTCCTTCAAACTCAACAGATGCCATAACTAACGTTTTTAGTGGTGTAAATGAAGATCCAAAAGAAGAAAAGGTTGAAGAACAAGCTCCAGGATTAATTTTCTTAGATTAATTTTATATACTACTCTTAGCAATTTCTATCATAATGAAAAAATTCGAATATTTAGAACATACAGCCGACGTTAAAATTAAGGCTTATGGTAATAATTTAGAAGAAACTTTCACAAATGTAGCTTTAGGGATGTTTAATCATTTAACAGATATTGAAAAAGTTAAACCAGTAATAAAGCACGAATTAAATATTAAGGCTAAAAGAGTAAAATCTCTATTATATGATTTTTTAGAGGATTTACTTATTTTACTTGATACTGATGGATTTATTTTAAACAAAATAGAAAAAATATCAATAAAAGAAGAGGGCGAAGAATTTATTCTTCATGCAATTTGTTATGGAGATTCTTATAAAAATTATGATGTGAATGGAAATATAAAATCTATAACTTATAATGATATGGAAATTACAGATAAAGAAATAATTGTGGTGGTAGACGTATGAAATTAAAAAAAATAAATGATCATGAATATGAAATTGAAAAAGAAGGGGATATGAATGTTCCTGTTAAAATTTTCTCATCAGAAAAACTTATGGAAAATTTGAAAGGGGATAAAAGTCTTCAACAAGCTATAAACGTATCAAAGCTTCCAGGAATCTATAAAGCAAGCTGTATGTGTCCTGATGCTCACCAAGGATATGGCTTTAGTATTGGCGGTGTTGCAGCTTTTGATATAAAGAAAGGTCTAATAACTCCTGGCGGAATTGGATTTGATATTAATTGTGGCGTAAGATTACTAACTACAAATTTAACTAAAGAACAAGTAGAACCTAAAATCAAAGAATTATTAGAAGTTTTATTCAAAAGGGTTCCTAGTGGTGTTGGTAGTGAATCCAAAATAAGATTAACTGACGCTCAGCTTGATTCCGTTCTTAAAAATGGAGGACAATGGGTTCTCGATAATGGATATGGCACAAAAGATGATGTCGAATTAGCAGAAGAAAACTCTAGAATGCCAGAAGCTGATCCAAGCAAAGTTAGCCAAAAAGCAAAATCAAGGGGTAGAAAACAATTAGGCACTCTTGGAGCGGGCAATCATTTCTTAGAAATTCAAATTGTTGATGAAATTTTTGATGAAGCCATTGCAAAAGAATTTGGTATTATAAAAAAAGATCAAATTGTTATTATGATACATTGTGGAAGTAGGGGGTTAGGGCACCAAGTCTGCTCAGATTACTTAAGACGAATGGAAGAAGAAAATCCAGAGCTAGCAGATTCTTTACCTGAAAGAGATTTAGTTTACGCTCCTGCAGGAACAGAATTAGCAGAGGATTATTTTAAAGCAATGTCTGCTGCGGCTAATTATGCGTGGGCCAATAGAACTGTTATAGCACACGAAGTTAGAGAAGGATTTAAGCAAGTTTTTGGCGACGTTGAAGTTTTACCAGTATATGATGTCGCACATAATATTGCAAAAAAAGAAAAACACATTATTGATGGTGAAGAAAAAGAAGTTTATTTGCACAGAAAAGGTGCAACTAGAAGCTTTCCTCCAGGACATCCTGACTTACCTGAAAAATATAAAAAAACAGGCCAGCCAGTATTAATTCCTGGAAGTATGGGAACCTCTTCATATATTTTGGTTGGCACACAAAAAGCAATGGAAGAATCTTTTGGTTCAACGGCGCACGGAGCGGGCAGAGCAATGTCAAGGCATGCAACAAGACAATTTAGAGCTGAAGATATTAAAAAAGAACTTGAAGAAAAACATATTTATGTTAAATCAGCGTCGTGGAAAGGTATAGCAGAAGAATGTCCTCAAGCTTATAAAGATATAGACGAAGTAATTAAAGTTAGTCATGAAGCAGGAATCGGAAAATTAGTTGCTAAAGTTAGACCTTTAGGAGTTATTAAAGGTTAATTTTTTATTTTATTTTTATTTAGAATATCGTTTAAATATTTTTGTATCATAGCCTATATTTTTTTTCTTCTTTCCAGAATATAATTTATATGTTATGTCCTTTTTTCTTCTTCTACATATTATTTCATTACTGCTCATTACATAAGACTCTAATTTTTTAATAATATTTTCTTTATTGGATTTTTTATTTATTATATCAATGTCTGAATCATACTCAACAAGATTGTTTTCAGCATCATAGTTCACGATATAGATTTCTTCAGGGTTCTTAAGTACAAAAACAAGTCTTTCAAAATTATCTTTTAGAATTATATCTGTTAATTCTTCAATAACTTTATCTTCCTGAACAGCTTTAGCCATATTTAATAGAATAATTAAGATTAATTATAAATTTACTCTATAATTCAATTATTTTTCCTTCTTTTCCAACATTAATTACTTTAGTATTTCCAATCATTTCCTCAATACCTTCAGCTTCATGAACATGACTGCAAAGCATTATATCGGGCTTGAAAGTTTCTATTGCTTTTCTTATGCCACTAGAACCTTTGAAAAAAGAAGTGAATTTTTCCATTTTTGTACCTGTTGGATGTACGTGTGTAACCATAATTTTTTTCTTTAAATCTTTAATATATTCATGTCCCTTTTTTAATAGGTCATAAAATTCATCTTCAGAAATTTGATGCATTCCAATATTTGCGCCACCTGCTCCAAATAGCCCCACACCTTCTGCTTTTATTGAGTATCCGTGTAAGTTTGTAGCACCATATAATTCAGCTAAAAAATCAACTGTAGCATTACTCTCATGGTTACCAGGTATAATTATTACTTTTTGTTTACGCTTAACAAATGGACCAATAATTCCTTCTGTAGACATTTCACTCATAGTCAAATCTCCACATAAAACTACCATATCTACGTTTTCTTTTTCAGCACGCTCAGCAAGCTTTTCAGCTAAACTTGTGTCTCCGTGTATGTCTCCACTTGCTAATATTTTCATTTTATTATTTATAATATTAAACCTATATAAGTTTTATTACTTTTAGAAGAGCTTCTTTTTTATCTCCTTTGAATTTCCATCCATCTTTTCTTTGAGATATTTTGTCTTTTTTAACTCTAGTATATGGTACTTGTTCCATTTGTTCTGCATCATAAATAAGTAAAATATTTCTTGGAACATATTCTAAATCATGTTCTTCATCTTTTTCTTTGAATATACTTAGACATTTGTATAATGTACTTTTTTCAATATTTTCATCAACTAAATGTTTCAATCCATAAATTTCAATATCTTCTGTTCCTTTTCTTTTATAGCCCCTGCCTTGTTTTTTTTCAACAGACCTAGTATCTAATCTATCCCATCCTGTTTCTTCAATTTTATTACAAAATTGCTCTAATACTAACCCTGAATTATCGTTACAAATCTCCGCATTTATAAATCTAAAAACTACATTTTTCCCTTCATAATGTTGCATTAGATACTTATTTATTATTGAAGCAGAAGCTCTCATTGTATCATATTCTGCACGCTCAGTAGACCAATATTTTTTTGGCATTTCCAAAATATGTTGCTTATTCATATAAGAATAAATATGAATCTATTATATAAACCTTTCGAAAACAACCACTACAAAGTGACAACTATCTTTTCTTAATATTAACAATATTTCCTTCTAAATGAATAATATTACTAGCACTACCCTTTTTCTCGCCTTCATATATGCAGAAATGAACGCTTTTTTCAATATCGGGGTCTATATCTTCTTGTGTTGTCATGAAGCTTTTACCAGTAATATTTGCACTAGTAGTACAGATTGGTTTTCCATATGATTGTACAAATCCTGAGAACCAATGGTTTGGAATTCTAACTCCTAAAGAATTTAATTCATGATTTACTAATTTACTTACACAATTATTATTTTTTAATTTTAAAATTAAAGTATATGGTCCAGGCAATTTATCTATCCATTCTTGTGCCTCAGAATTAACCTCACAATTTTTAATAATCCATTCCTTGCTTGGAGCAATCACAGATATTGGTTTTGTTGGCATCTGTTTTATTTCTCTTAATTTTTCGACTGCTTTGTCAGAAGTGGCGTCACATCCGAGTCCATAAATTGTATCAGTAGGGTGAATAAATACATGTCCATCATCCATTTCTTTAGCAAAAATATGTCCTTCGTACTGTAATTCTTCTTTTGTGACGTTTTTCATATTAATGGTTAAAGTACTGGCATTTTTAAAGCTTTTGCCATTAGGATAAAGTAGAAAATAAAAGGCGCTGATGGACCTCAACCTTTTAAGAAAAGGTTGACCAAAACATAGTATTTCGTTTAACTCAATACATAAAGAAAATAAAAGGCGCCGCTGGGACTTGAACCCAGGATCATCGGGTTGCAGCCGAACGCCTTAGCCGCTTGGCCACGGCGCCATGAATATGAAATTAAAAACGGGCCTGGAGGGATTCGAACCCACGGTCTATAGCTTACTTCTAAGCTTGCTTTGAAGTATTACAAAGCTTGCCTTTGAAATAGAAGGCTATCGCCCTATTTGCACTACGTGCTAATCCTTGCGGTTAGCAAGTATCCAGGCTAGGCTACAGGCCCATTGAACAGAAGAACTTTCTGTTAGTTTTTAAATATTTCGTACAAAACTATTTAATTAGCAAAATACTTCTTAATTATATGTCCATTATTTCACTTATTCCGAGAAAAGTTAAAGCAAAAGGAAGCAATCCTAATTCTATTTTAGATTATACTTTATTGGAAAATTTTTTGTTTGAAGAAGAATTGATGTCCATTAGGCTACTTGATTCAGTAGATAAAATTTCAATAAATAAAGCACCAATAATTTTGTTTTATCCAGGCTGTGGTTCAGACATCTTAACACCATTAATTTATTTAGAGAAATTGTTTTGTAATAATAATTATTTTCATTTTATTTTTAATGATATTGACAATACTTTTGATTTAATCAAAACAATTTTAGATGATGTTCAAATTCCATTTTCAGAAGATAATTCAAAAATCAATTTTTTTATTAATAATAAAAACATTACTTTGGAATTTTTACAAGGAGATGTCTTTGAATTAATATATAATATAAAATATGATATTTATTTTGAAAGAACATTTAGAATAATGAAAGATAATCATCCAGAATATGAACATATTGCATATAATAATCTTAATAAAAATGGGGTTCTAATTTCTGACTCCGGTTTTCATAACGTAAAAAAACTTAATATTCCTAAGGAATTAAGCGCTTACAAAGAAATGGTTATAGCAATAAAGGAACAGGATTAGCAAGATATTCTTTATGATCTTTTACTTCAAGTTCCAAATCATTTCCTGTTCTTCTTGCAATATCTTCTAGGCGGTCTTTTTCATTATAAAGAATTATTTTTAATATACTTAGTCCTGCTCTTCGAGCACTATTGACTCTTTTGTGTCCATCAGCAAATGAATAGAAATTATTAAACTTAATTGCAGGAATTCGTGGAATATCATCTGTCCATCCTTTTTCTTTGAAATGAAAAACTAGTTCTGGAATATAATCAGTTGTAGGGTAACATTCTTTTACCAAGTCGCTATTTATTTCAAGTTCTTGCATTTAATTTAATAAAAAAAGAATAAATAAAAGCTTTATGGTAACCAGCTTTTAGGATTATTTAACTTTTCAGGCAAATAATCTGAAATTACGAAATTAAGACCGTGCGCTGCTAACGCTTGCTGCTCTGCTCTTATTTTCATCTTTGCTAAATCGAGTAAGCATTTTTGCCATTCTTTATGATGATTAACAAATGGATCATTTTTAATTCCATCTTTTATCCTCTTTAAATCAACTTCTTTTAATGGATGTGATGGCAAATCATATTTTGTTATATCTTGCGCTGTTATTCCGAAAAATTTAGCTTTAGGTACACAAAAATATTCATTGATATGTGCTGCATTTCCACTTCCAACCTTTAGTGTTCTGTAGATATTTAACCATCCGTATGGGTCTCCATCAGTAAATACATATACAGGAATCTTTTTCTCATCTGATAATTTTCTGATAAATCTTCGAGTAGCTCTTGTTGGAACCCCTCCAAGAGAAATAAGAATACCGTTTGCTTTCTTCCAAAATTTATGTTTTACTAATCTTTGAAACATACCGGCTGTCTCGATTGCTAAAACAAAGTCAGCATTAGTTTCAAATTTTAATTGTTCTACTGACGAAGGTATGCTATAAGCTCCGCTTCCAAATTTAGTACAATCAATTTTTATTTCTTTTCCAGTTTCACTATCATAATCAATAACTGTTAGTTTTCCTGCAATATCTCCGCCCTTTTCTTCTGGCAAAAATCCCATTTGTTCTCTATTTACTCTCATCATGGCTTCAATATCATCCATAACAGTATCTGATTCGGGTTGCTCTTTGAATCTTGCTTCAGCCCAATTTTTACTTACATAATACGCTTCTCTTTTAGTTGCAATATCTTTAGTTTCAACTAGTTGTTTACTAAGCGCCATCATTCTTAGAGTTTGAGCAAATGTTTTTACTGTGTTTGCAGTCAATGTTCTTGACTTCATTTTACCAATTAGTTCAAAGAATCCTGCTTTCGCTTCATATTTTACATTACTTAATGATCTCAAAGGCATGCTAATCTCGGGTGGAATCTTTTTAATAATCTTTTTATATATATCATTAGAAACATCTTCTATCTCTTTGATGATATTTTTATTCTGTTTACTCATCATCATCACCCTTATCTTCTGGATCTTCTTTTCCTATTTTTGCAAATTCTTCGTCGTAGTCTTCATTCACTACTTTTATCTCTTCTAGTTTTCCACGCTTTTGTTCCAGGATTTCTTCTAGCATATGTACTATATTGCTTTCTTCAGAATCTTTTAATTTTAGAATTTCTTTAAGTCCAATTGCAACATGTGGAATATATTTTTCAATGTAGCTTCTTTTTTTAGCTTCGTCTGAAATATTTTTTCTTTTTCTAACGTAGCTTGCTAATTTTCTTCCAATTTCTTGCAAAGCTAATTTTATTTCTTTGATTATTTCAGGATAATGAGCAATTGCTTCTTTACTTTCACTAGTAAATGGAACCCATACCGATGCAATATGTACAACAATTGTACATGGTCCAATAGGCATATTCCCTGAACTTTGATTCATTCCATAACTTCTCCAGCCTGTTGTTACGACTGATTTTGTAACCGCGCAAGCTCCTTGTTGGAATAATAAAGGTACTCTATTTGCAAATCTAACAAGCCTGATTGCATCGTCTCCTTTTTGCTCTCCGCCGTATGCTACTGCAGCTTCAATTGCGAAAGGATTACCTCTATATACAACAGGTGCTCTAGAAACAGAAGCATAAAATTCTGCATTAATTTCTTTTCTTAATCCTTTTTCGAGTAAGTCTGCTCCTATTGGAGAAATACAATCTGTTGGTGGATTAATTAATTTAGTTTTCTTAATACCTTCCATTAACTTTTCAGCCATGTCTCTTGACATTTTTGTTGGTTTTGTTTTAGGAAGAAGTGCAGAATTTTCGCAAATTTGCTTTGCTGTTCCCGCTCCAACTCTTGAGAATTCTGTTGTTAAGAATTGTTGTAGAGTTTTTTCTTGAGAATATTTCATCATTCTCATTAATATTCCAAGTTCAACTCCATATGGATGTGGTTTAATCTCTTTTGGTTCTGCAGGTAAAGAATTTGCAGCTCTTGGAAAAATAATTTGTTCTGCTTTTGGATTAGTATATATTATTGTAGCATGTGGATTTGAAATTGCTGTTTGTTTTAGGTATTCATCAATGCTCTGAAGTCCTTTGTGATAGCTTGCTTCAATATCTATTTCAATTTTTGTACCATGCTCTTTTGCCCAATCAACTATATCATCTTTAATAATTTCTGGAGCATTTTTTTGAGTATTAATTTTTAATTCATAATAATGTGCATCTTTTCCTTCTCCAATCGTAGAAGTTATTTTTGCAGGTCTTCCAGTAGTTAATTGTCCATACATGACACTTGCAGAAATACCAATACCTTGCTGTCCTCTACTTTGTTTCATACTATGAAATTTACTTCCATATAATAATTTAGCAAATATTTTAGGGATTTGTGCTTTTACAATTCCAGGTCCATTATCTTCAATAATAATTTTGAATCTATCATTTCCCATGTCAATAACTTCAACAATGATTTCTGGTAGAATTCTAGCTTCTTCGCATGCATCAAGTGAGTTGTCTACTGCTTCTTTTATAGTAGTCATTAAAGATTTTCTTTTGTTATCAAAACCTAATAAATGTCTATTTTTTGCAAAGAATTCACCTACTCCAATATCTCTTTGTTTTTTTGCTAATTCTTCAGCGCTAACTTTTCCTACCATAGTATACCCTCTTTTATAACAAAAGTGGATTATAACTCATATAAAAAGTTTTTGTAGCTTAAGATTCGTTTAGAATTCCTATTTGTCCTTCAATTTCTCTTCTTTTTGATTCTCTTCTTTTGTTTTCTAGCCATTTGTAAACATGAGAATGAGGACTTCCTGTTAATAAACTTTCAACAGCTTTTCGTGCATTAGCGACGTATTCTGGGAATCCAATAATTGCAATTGTTTTTCCATAAACACTAATGTAGGTTTCAGTTAACTGCTCTATTGTTCTTCTACTTTTTCCTTCTTGACCAATAACTCTTCCTTTTAGTCTTAAAGCCTTTTTTTGATTATCTCCAACGAAATCTTTTATATTGATAATTTCTAAGCTATAATCGCCTTTTAGAAGTAATCTTGCAAGTTCTGGATTAAATCCTCGACTTATTGCTCTAATAACTTCTTTTGCATTAAATAGTCCTAATGCATCTTCTCCATAAATGAAAACATCTCCTTCTTTGCTGTCCACTTCTAGTCTTGTAAGTGTCTGTTCTTCTATTTCTTCTTTAACGTCTCCTTTCTTACCTATTAGAACAGCAATCCTATCTTTTGGTATTTTTAATTCATAATGGAATTCCATAAATGAGAAGTAAATTTGCTTGTTTTTAAAGGTTATCTTTCTAATATCGATTTTAGAACTTTATCCTGATCAATTGTTAATCCTATTTTTGTAAAAAAGTTACATACATTCTTAACATCTCTTTTGATAAACCTTCCTGCATCAACACTATTAATAGGACTAGTTTGACTAAAATCAATAAAATAAGGTTTGTCATCTTTTAATAATATATTGAATGCAGATAAATCAGCGTGAATAAATCCTGCCTTAAACAATTTTTTCATGTTTACAATAACATCATCAAAAATTTTCTTTTTAGCTTTTGGTCTACAATTAACTAATTTTGGCGCGGGATCGTTATCTCCTATATATTCAAGAACTAAAACGTTATTTTTGAAAGCAATTGGTATTGGAACTCTAACATTACCTTCTCTTGCTAGTGTTAAGTTTCTAAATTCTCTTTGTACCCATGAGAAAATAATATTTCTTTTAGTCTTTCTAATATTATAATATCTTGGATCATTTCTAATATATTCAAACATCTTTCCAAAATCACAACTTTGTACTCTATAAATTTTAACAACAACTCTACTATCTCCTTTTTTTGCAGTAAAAACATTAGCTTCTTTTCCAAGCGCAATTGGACTTTCTAATTCATCAAAAAAACCTTGCGAGCTTAATTTAAATATAGTACGTAATGTAAATTCATCAAATACATTTTCATAAACTTTCTTCTTATCTGATGTAAGCTTTCTTAGTTGTTTTGACATAATTCTTTCTATTTTTGGCACATTTAAAAACCTTTAGCTTTTTAAAGAAACCACATATCTCTATTATTATGAACTTAGGGGATATCTTGGGTAGAACATTAAGTCCTGAAGAAGAAAGGCAGATTATAAAAATTGTTTCTGAGAAGCAAGTAGAATATAATGAAGCTAAACATAATGTTTTGATCGATGACTCTTGGACTGTTGAGACTATGAAAAAGTTTCTTATGAAAGAGTTTAGCATTGAAGAAAAAGTAATAGACGAAATAATAATTGAACAAATGATTGGTCAAAAGAAAACATTGAAAGAATTAAAGGCTTTATCATCTCAAATTTCAAATACTATAGATAATCAAGTAAAAAATTTTGAAAAATGTTTTCAATCAATCAATAATATTTTTTCGCAATATTCAGAAACAAAATTTGAGGTACCCTTAAACAAAAAGGGATTAGAATCAGTAAAGGGGAATGTCAATTCTGCAAAATTATATTTTAATATTATCAAACCCTATATAACTATTGACATTAAATACAAAGACATATTTGCTAATACCGGCTCTATATTGACAATAAGACTTAAAACAATTTTGGGAGGTTTTTTTTGTAGGAATAAATATTTAGAGATAGAAACCAAAGTTCCAAAATACTTTATTGATGGGTCAAAGTATGTGAATTATAAAGATGCAATGTATAAGAAGAGTACAAAAGAATTTCTTTCTTTAATTCAGCTTTATTCAGGAACTTCTTCTTTACATAAATTCTATTTGGATGCTATAAAAAAAATTCCTCAGGTAGTAAAAAAATATCACAAGTGTGGGTTAAGTGCTCTTTCAAAAGCAAAATTTGAAATTCTTTAATTTATTAATTTTATAAGTAATATTGCCCTTATTATGAATATAAAAATTGACTTATGAAGAAAATAATAAATAGTACTTATAATTTATAATATTTATGTTACAAGAAGATTTTAATGATTTAGCAAAAGAATTATTGAGTTTAAATAGAGAGAATGAATGGATTGAATTTAAACTCAACTATACTGAACCACAGAATATAGGAGAGTATCTTTCAGCATTATCAAATTCTGCATGCCTTTTTTTTCAGAGATATGGTTATTTAATTTTTGGCATAGACGATAATACAAAAAAAGCAGTAGGTACAAAATTTAATCCAAATAATGAAAAGATTGGCAGTCAACCGTTAGAAAATTGGTTAATTACACAATTAGAGCCAAAAATTGACTTTCAAATAATAGAAGGAATCTATAATGATAAGAAACTAGTCATCCTTAAAATTGAAAGTGCAAAATTTAGTCCTGTTAAGTTCAAAGGCCTTTCTTATATCAGAATTAATTCATGTAAAAAGAAACTGTCAGATCATCCTGAAAAAGAACGTAAAATATGGAATATCACTAGCAAAATCTCTTTTGAAGAAGATATTGCACTAGAAAAAATAGAAGAAGATAAAATATTCGAACTTTTAGATTATCCCGCATATTTTGATTTAATGAAATTAAGGCTACCTGATAATAGGGAGGGAATTATTTCAAAATTTATTAAAGAAAAGATTATCTTGAAAAATCATTCTAAGTATGACATTACAAATCTTGGTGCAATTTTATTTGCTAAAAAATTATTAGAATTTCCAAAATTGAAAAGAAAGTCCATAAGGGTTATAGTATATGGAGGGAAAGATAAATTAAAGACGATAAAAGAATATTCATCAAATCAAGGATATGCATTAGACTTTGCTAATGTTATTAAGTATACTTTAGATCAACTTCCAACAAACGAAATTATTGAAAAAGCATTAAGAAAAATAATTTATATGTATCCCGAAATTGCAATTAGAGAATTAGTTGCTAATACCATAGTTCATCAGGACTTTTCCGAAAGGGGAACAAGTCCTATGGTTGAAATATATTATGACAGAATTGAGTTTATCAATCCTGGAAAACCTCTAATCAGTACAAATAGATTTATTGATCACCCTCCTCAATCTAGAAATGAGTTGTTAGCTTCATTTTTAAGACGTATTAATGTGTGTGAAGAAAGGGGAAGTGGTGTTGACAAAGTAATTAATGCAGTAGAAGTATATCAATTGCCAGCTCCAAATTTTGTAGTAGAAAATAATTTCATGAAAGTAATTTTATTTGCTCATAAGACTTTAAGAAAGATGAATAAAGAAGATAAAATTAGGGCTTGTTATCAACATAGTTGTTTGAAATATGTATCAAATGATTCTATGACAAATGAAACTTTAAGAAAAAGATTTAGTATAGATGATAAAAATTATCCTATGGCTTCTAGAATAATAAAAGATACCTTAGATGCAGATCTTATTAAAAAACATAAAGGTAACGCATATCTACCTTTTTGGGCATGAGCCATGTAATAGGTATGTAACTAAAGAGATATTCCACCCCTTCAAACCCTCAAATTCTGCTATTTTAAAAAGAATTAAGTGTAACTAAGCTAATTTTATCATGTAACTAGCATGTAATTGAAAATCTATATATAAGCTGAAAGTCTCTAATTCTATACTTACAGCAAAAGAACTATGTAATAATAGTAAAAAAAAAAGAAGAACCACCATTAAGTAGTTACAAAACACAACATTTATATACTAGCCCCCCTTACTACTAATTAGATAACAACGCAAGTTGTCATCTAAACACCTCTCTTTCCCCTGGGTTATGCTTAGGGGTTTATTTTCATAAATCAAATAGATTTAAATAAGACAAAGAGTTCACATTATTTAATCAATAATGTGCAAAATGGGTCCTTAATTGAGCTTGTTTCATCGGAAATGGCGGTGATTTGGAGACACTCCTGCGCATTACAGCCCGTCACGAGAGTACTCATGGGAGCTTACGATAAAATCAAGCTACGAACTTGGGAGTTAGTGTCACGGGCGACAATTATTTCACGATTATAAATTCACAACAAATAAGATCAAGATCATATTCACATTCATCATTCACGATTATTCACACTGTAAATGAAGATAAAGACACTTTGTGTCGTAGTTTATGACTTGTTCTACATAGGAGGAGATAAATATGGGAAAAATAAGCCCAGTATCATCAAAATACATTATTCATTCATCTATTAATATTGAGGGAGTCGTTGACAGACCTGATGTAATAGGTGCAATTTTTGGACAGACAGAAGGTCTTTTAGGAGCAGATTTAGAGCTTAGAGAACTTCAAAGAAGTGGAAGAATAGGTAGAATTGAAGTAACTGTAGAAACAAAAGGCGGAAAAACTAAAGGAGATATTATAATTCCTTCAAGTTTAGATAAAGCAGAAACAGCAATTGTTGGAGCAGCTCTTGAAATTATTCAAAGAATTGGTCCTTGTAATGCAAAAATTGAAGTTTCAAACATAGAAGACGTTAGAGTTAGTAAAAGAAAATTTGTTGTTGACAGAGCAAAACAACTTTTGAAAAATCTAATGGACAATGTTATGCCTGATAGTCAAGAATTAGCTGACGAAGTTGCTTATTCAGTTAGAGTTATGGAAATACAGGAATTTGGTAAAGACAGATTAGCTGCAGGTCCTGCAATTGACGAAAGCGATGAGATTATTATAGTTGAAGGTAGAGCTGATGTTCTTAATTTACTTAAACATGGATTAAAAAATGCTATTGCTATGAATGGAACATCTGTTCCTCAAACAATTATTGATTTGAGTAGACATAAGATAGTTACTGTTTTTGTTGATGGAGATAGAGGCGGAGACCTAAATATACAAGAATTATTACAAGTTGCAGATATTGATTTTGTAACAAAAGCTCCAGATGGAAAGGAAGTTGAAGAAATTACTAAAAAAGAAATCCATAAGGCTCTTAGAAGTAAAATTGCTGCTGAGCAAGCAAAATTGGATACCTCATCTCCTTCAGAGACTAAGTCTACACCTGTACCAAGGGTAGAGAGAAAACCTCAATCTACTTATCAACGTCCACAGAGATATCAACAACCTCAAAGAGTCTTAAAACCAGTTATTAGTGCTGATGAAAAAGCTAAGTTTAAGACTATGCTTGAGGACTTAGTTGGTACAAGAGGAGCTTATTTACTGGATGATAAACTTAATATTTTAGGCAAAGTTCCTTTTAGCGAACTTGGTTCAACAATAAAAAGTTTGAAGACAGGAATACATGCAATTATATTTGATGGAGCAGTTGATAAAGATTTATTACAAATCTCAGAATCATCACAGATTAAGCACGTTGTTGCAATGAGTTCAAATGTTCAAAGTACAAAATGTAATGTTTTGACTATGAGCAAATTTTAATTTTTTTTCTCTTTTTTTATTATACAAATTTTAGACTATATTCTTATTATATTTTTTTAAATAATATTAGAATTAGATTATAAAAAAAATAAAATAAAATTAGCAAGAAGCTAATTCTTTAAGTTCTTGTGTACTTTTCATTCCAGGATATTGTTCATTATTGATTTCCCATGTAGGATAACCTTCGACATTACACTCGCTAACTCCGCAGTCTATTACATTGATGTTAGCAATATCTTTTCCTAAAAGCTTAACTTGTTCTTCACAAAACTTAGAGTCTTTAATAATATACAACTTAGAATCTTTAAGACATTCTGCTAGTGAAGTTTCAACAACTTCTTTCTCAGTAACTTTTGCTTCTTCGCTATATGTTATTGTAGCACTAGATTTTAGTTGTTCAATAAAAGTTTCTAAAACACTTTGTTGTTTTGCTGAAAGCAAGACGTTTTCAATTTGATCATGTGCTTCTTCTAATGAAATTTCATCATTTTCTCTTTTTATAACGTGCCATCCATAGTTTGTTTGTACTGGCTGTGAAATTTCATTCTCATCTAAAGCAAATAATATTGTTGCAAATTCTTCGACAAGTTCTCCTTCTTTAACAAATCCAAGATCTCCACCAACAGATGCTCGTGGTCCTGTTGATTTTTCCTTAGCAACTTCTGCAAAATCTTTACCAGTAGTTACGTCAGCATATACTTCTTTAGCTTCTTTTTCTGTTGCAACTAAGATATGAGATGTTCTTACTTGCCCCTCTTCAGCTATAAATACTTCTGAATTTTTTTCATAGTATTTTTCAATTTCACTATCGCTAACTGTTAAATCTTGAAATAAAGTATCATTTATAAATTTGTTAATGATTAATTGTTTTTTGTAATTTGCTTTTAATTCTTTCATTGTGATGCCTTGTGCAGCTAATGTAGCATTAAGTTCTTCTTTTGAAACTCCTCCTTCGAGCATCATTTCTTCTAGAACTTCATCAACTTCTTTATCGCTAATTCTAACATCTTTTGCTTCTTCGAGTAACAAAATTTCATTAATCATTTGATCAAGTAAATCTTCTTTTGTCATCATTGCTTGATATTGTTCAGGAAGTTTGTTGTATTTAGAATCAAGTTCTACCTGAGTAATTTTTTCATCGTTAACAATTGCTGCAAGAGATAATCCATCATCATTATTATTGTTGTTGTCATCTCCTGAATAAGTTTCAAATAAATTTGTAACCATATTTCTTCCTTTAAGATATGTATTTTTTGTAAAGTCCATGACTGGTGCTCTAAATATAAAAGCTACAATTAATAATAAAATTAGTAAAAATCCGAAAAACCGGCCTTTTTTGAGTTTATATTTTTTCAATTTAACATCCCCCTATAATTATTATGAATAATTAAAAAAATGCAGAACTCCTTTATAATTTTATCTATTTTATAATGGTTACAACATTATTTAAATATCATTTCACTATATACTCTTATTATGGCTTATGATATAGTTGTTGGAAGAAACGAGGCAGATAAGGAAAAGTACGGAATGCAGGGTACTATTATGATTGCTAAACATTATGTTAAGATGGGGCAGGTTACAACCCTCTCTAATAAAGTTTATATGGATATTGCTAAAGCGCACGTTGTATTTATTTGCGGAAAGAGGGGCGGCGGAAAATCATATACTATGGGTGTTATAGCTGAAGGAATGCTCGATTTGCCATCTGAAGTAAAACAAAATTTAAGCATAATCATGCTTGATACTATGGGTGTATATTGGACTATGAAATACCCAAACCATAAAGATGAAATTCTATTAAAAGAATGGGGGCTAGAAGGTAAGGGTCTAAATATTACTATTTATACTCCTAAAGGTTATTATAAACAATATAAGGAGGATGGTATTCCTACAGATTTTCCATTTTCAATTAAGCCAAATGATTTA
>CAYZMD010000002.1:0-44482 GCA_964479425.1 uncultured Methanosarcinales archaeon
AATAATTTTGATAAAAATAACTATTTGATTAAAAATTATTCACGCTTATTAAAAATAATAAATAAAGAAGATAAAAACATAATTGACTGGATTCTTAATAATAATTTTTATTTTGATCAACTAATTGAAATTGAAAGAATAGAAAAAAAGAAGGATGTTTATTCTATAAAAGTCAATAGTGATTGCCATTCTTTTATTGCAAATGGATTTATTAATCACAATACTGAAGCAAGACTTAAAAAAATTGCTGAACAATTACTTGTTGATATTGATAAAGATACTATAGATTTTAGACCTAATTTTGATGGAAGTCTAAAAGAACCAATTGTTTTACCATCTAAATTACCTAATCTGTTAATTAATGGTAGTTCAGGAATTGCAGTCGGTATGGCAACTAATATTCCACCACATAATGTTGGCGAAATTATTGATGGTACAATTGCATTAATTGAGAATCCTGAGATTGAAATTGAGGGATTAATGGAACATGTTAAAGGTCCGGATTTTCCAACAGGCGGTAAAATATGTGGAAGAATGGGAATTCTTGGTGCATATAATTACGGTAGAGGAAAAATAATAGTTAGAGCAAAAATAGAACAAATAGAAGAAGGGAATAGGCAAAAATTAATTGTTAAAGAAATTCCATATATGGTAAATAAAACTAATCTTATTAATCAAATTGCAGATTGTGTACGAAATAAAAGAATCACTGGAATCTCTGATTTAAGAGATGAGTCAGACAGAGAAGGAATGAGAATAGTTGTTGAACTAAAGAAAGATTCTAATCCTCAAATAGTTGAAAATCAATTATATAAAATGACAAGTATGCAGACTACTTTTGGAGTTATATTATTAGCGCTTGATAAAAATGTACCAAGAGTAATGAATCTGAAACAAGTACTTGAAAAATACGTAGAACATAGACAAGAAGTTGTAAGAAGAAGAACTAATTTTGAATTAAATAAAGCACAAAAAAGAGCGCATATTTTGGAAGGACTAATTGTTGCATTAGACAATATTGATGAAGCTATAAAGTTAATTAAAGCGTCAAAATCAGCAGAAGTTGCTTTAGGATTATTAACATCAAGATTTGAATTAAGTAAAGAACAATCACAAGCAATCTTGGATATGAAATTACAAAGATTAACTAATCTTGAACAAAATAAAATAAAAGAAGAGCATGCTAATCTTATGAATATAATTGCTGAACTTACTGCAATTTTAGCAGATGAACAAAAAGTATTATCAATAATAAAAGAAGAATTACTTGAACTAAAAGAAAAATATGAAGACGAGAGAAGAACTGAATTTATTGCAGGAGATGAATCTATTCTTGACATTGAAGATTTAATAAAAGAAGAAAAAATGGTTGTTACTGCAACACACGCAGGATATATCAAAAGAACTCCTCTAAACATATACAAACAACAAAAAAGAGGAGGAAAAGGAATAATTGCAACTGGCACAAAAGAAGAAGATTTTGTTGAGCATTTATTTGTTGCAAGTACACATAGCTACGTATTATTCTTTACAGATAAGGGTCAAGTTCATTGGCTTAAAGTATATAGAATGCCAGAGGCATCAAGACAAGCAAAAGGAAAAGCTGTTGTAAACTTACTCGATATTGCTGCTAACGCAAAAGTAACTGCATTAGTCAAAGTAAAAGATTTTGACGATAAACATAATTTAATAATGGCAACGAAAAAAGGAATTGTCAAAAAAGTAAATTTATCTGCTTTTTCAAAACCAAGAAAAGGTGGAATAAGAGCAATTACACTCGATGAAGATGACTATTTAATTAATGTTGAATTGACTGATGGGGAAAGAGAAATAATTGTTGGTACTAAAAATGGAATGGCAATCAAATTTAAAGAAAAGAATGTCAGAACGATTGGAAGAACTGGTAGAGGAGTAAGAGGAATAAGATTAAAACAGGATGATGAAGTTGTTGGAATGGAAATTGCAACAAACAAAAAAACTCTACTAACAATAACAAAAAATGGATATGGAAAACAAACACCGTCAACAGACTATAGATTAATAGGAAGAGGCGGAACTGGTGTTATAAACATTAAAACAACAGACAGAAATGGAGAAGTTGTTGCAATAAAAAGTGTATATCCTGATAATGATATTATGTTTATTAGCCAACAAGGAATTATTATTAGAACACCTGTATCAGGAATAAGCACAATAGGAAGAAATACGCAAGGAGTAAGATTAATGAGATTAAGCTCAGATGACTACGTCGTTGCGGCTGCAAAAATTATTAATGAGGATAGAGACCCTAGCGATACAGATGTTGAAAAAGAAAATGGCGAAAGAGAGCAAGAAAACGAACTTGCTGAAGAAACTATTGAAGAAAAAGAAGAGTTGGGCGACATAGAATTAAAAGATGAACTTGAAGAAGAGACGAAGGAATTAGACGATGAAGTGCCTAGCGATATGCAATAAAGGATTTGAAGATATTTGTTCTTTAGAAATAAAAGAATTGATTGAAGTTGAGTGTAAAGAACTTGATTCTTGTGTTGAATTTGAAGCCAATGATGAACAGATGGCAAAGTTGTCTTATTTGAGTCAATCAATTAATAGATTACTAATATTATTTGATAAGTTTAAATTTGGAAAAACAGATTTTAACTTTGATATTAAACTATTTAATAAAAAAACATTTTGTGTAAGGCACATTAAACAAGATTCTGAGATTGATGGATGTAAACTTGAAAGTGAAATAGGCGCAATCATGTTTAAAAAATTAAAAAGTAAAGTTGATTTAGAAAAGCCAGACATAACTGTGATTGCATTCATTAATGGAAATGACATTTTTTTAGGTGCAGACTTTTGTGGATATGACTTAGGAAAAAGAAGTTATAAAATTTATCTAACACCTAAGTCGCTAAAAGGAACATTGGCATATAGTTTAATGAGATATAGTGGGTATGACATAAGTAAAGTTTTTTTAGATTGCTTTGCTAATAATGGGATAATTCCTATTGAAACAGTATTATTTACATCAGGGTTTTCAGTAAGAAATTTTGATAAAGATAAATTTAAATTTATTTCTGAAGATTTTGATTTGTCTAAATTTGATGTAGAAATAAAAAAAGATGCCAAAGTTATAGCATTCGATCATCTATTACCAAACATTGAGAAAATGAAAAAAAATGCTAAAATTGCTGGAATTCAAAAATTATTAAAACCAAGCAAAGTAGATGTGGAATGGCTTGACACAAAATTAGATGAGAATAGCGTAGATATAATTTGTTCGCAATTTATAGAGTTAAGTAAAAGAACTGCAGAAAATATTGTAAAAAAAACATATAAAGAATTTTTTTATCAAGCAGAATTCATTCTTAAGAAAAAAGGAATTGTTGTTGCTTTATTACATCATCCTGAATTATTAATTGAATTTGCTGAGAAAAGTAAATTTAAAGTCATTGAAAAAAGAGAAATTTATTCAGGGAAGGATAAGCTTGTTGCGGTTAAATTGCAATTGGAATAAATGTAATTCTTACCAAAAGCTTTATAAATCAATTTCCAATATATTCTAGAAAAGAGGTAAAATGGGTGAAACTAATAAAATTTTTACGTAAACCTAGTTATTTAGAAAAACTAATAGTTTTTGTAGGGATGTTCATATTAATTTTTGGATATATCCTTATGCATAAAATGCTAGTTGCCCAGAATTACCTACTCTCATGGGATTTAATTCAAGCAATGTTCCTATGGATGATAATAGTAATCTTCCTGATTATCTTGGCAGTTGCTGAAAATATCAAAGAAGAACTAAAAAAAGAATTAAAATTATTAAGAAGGAAGAAGTAATATTGAAATTATGGTAGGAAAGTACTTTGCTTTCGGTCCTAGACTGAGGAAAGTCCGCCCACCGCGAAAAGCCACTCGTTGAGATCTCGAAAGGGATGGCAACCACTCAGAAACGATACTTCCTGTGAATAATGGAATGATGTGGAGAAGGTTTTGGAGACAAAACTGAGCAACCCGCTGACGTCTTCATAGGGACAGATGAAACGGTGAGTCCTGGCTGGTGCAATCCAATTTTGGAGCTTAGTATAATGCAAAGACAGTCTGTTTATGCCTAGCGTAAAGACTGACAGAAGGCGGCTTATGCTTACTCTACCATAATATTTAAATAATTGATTAGGAAAACGATATAAAATGGCAAAAGATAAAATTTCAATGCCCATGTCCGGCGGCGGATTAATGAGGTATTTCGACGATTACAAAAGTAAGATAGAATTCTCACCAGGAACTGTAATAATAATGATTCTTGTTGTAATAATCATAATGATTATATTACATACATACGGTCCAGCTTTTATTAATACAAGCATAGCTGGTGTATAAGATGATACCAGGAATGAATCCTAGAAAGATGCAGGCAGCTATGAGAAAATTAGGCATAGCTCAACAAGAAATTGAGGCAACAGAAGTGATCATTAGATGCCCTGATAGAGATTTAATTATAAGAAATCCACAAGTTGCTAAAGTTAATATGATGGGACAAGATACTTTGCAAATAAATGGAGAAATTGAAGAGATTGAAAAAGATACAACTCCCGATTTAAATGAAGAAGATATAAAAACAGTAATGCAGCAAGCTGAAGTTGATAAAGAGACAGCCACAGAAGCCCTTAAACTAACAAAAGGAGATATTGCCGAAGCAATTATGGGTCTAAAAGAATAAAGTTTATTAACATATAATGTATTCTTTACTATTCTATGGAACAATTTCAGGAATCTAATCTGAAGGCTAAAAAACATTTGCAAACAGCAGACCACATATTGTCTATGACATATCCACTAATAAAGGATCCAAAAATTCTTTTAACGGTGTTAGATAATATAAATAAGTCATTTCAATGCATGATGGATACAGTACTCCAATATGATAGACTTTACAAAAGAATTCCAATTTATGCTGATAAATTTGAAGAAAAATATTTAATTTTCAAACAAAAAAGCGGAGCAAGATATAACTTTGATCCTGATTTTTTGGAAATGGCGCGAGAAATAAAAGAGACAATGCAAGCACACAAAAAAAGTCCTGTGGAATTTGCAAGAAAAAACAAATTTGTGATTTGCGACGACAAATATCAAACAAAGACAATTGAAGAAACATCTTTAAAAATATATATTGCAAAAGCAAAATTATATCATAAAATAGTACAAAACGTGTTTAAAAATGACAGAATATTTAATTGATGCAAACGATGAATTCAAAAGAGTAGATCATTTGATATTTGTAAGTTTGAAATATACTAGGACAGTTGATGTTCTTAGAAGTGTAATTGAAAGAATGATTAATGGTTGTAGTTTTCTAATCAATGGATACATAAATTTAAAAAATGAAGAAAGAGAAATTGAAGATATTCCAGAAGCACCTGGAGCAAAAGCTGAATTAATGAAACACTATTATGGTAATAATAGAGAAATTATCGAATATGTTGATTTTTATTTGTTTCTTAGAAGGTTAATAAGAGCTAAATTCACAAGAAGTACTGAGTTTAGAAGACATGTAACTATGACAAGTATAATGATTGATCCAGAAAGTGAAAGTGAATATATTGTTAAAGTTGATATCGACCTCGTCCAAGAATATTTTATAAAAGTAAAAGGGTTCTTAGCTGATTATAAGAACAGAGTTCTTCCGGAAGAGAGTGATTTATATGACTAAATTTGTCGCATTATTAAGTGGAAAAGGTGGAGTTGGAAAAACTACAGCTACATTAAATTTGGGTGTTGCGCTAAAATATTACGGCAGAGATGTTGCAATAGTAGACGCTAATATAACAATGCCAAATATAGCTTTACATTTAGGAAGCACTAACTTGCCAGTTTATTTTAATCATGTTTTAAAAAACCAAAAAAATATTCTTGAATCAATATATAGACATCCTAGCGGAGTTAAGGTTATTCCAGCTAGTATAAATTATCAAGATGTTGAAGGTTCAAGCCTAAAAAATCTTAAAGCAAAATTATCTGATCTAAATAATAATACAGAAATAACACTTATTGATTGTCCTCCTGGAATAGGAAAAGATGTTTTACATGTATTAAAAGCTGTAGACCAAGCAATTGTTGTTGCTAATCCTGATATTGTTTCTGTTACAGATGCACTAAGAACTGTACATTTTGCAGAAGAAAATGGAGTTACCGTATTAGGTGTATTATTAAATAAAGTAAGAGGAGATGCTCATGAAATGAGTGTTGATAATATTGAATCAATTATTGAAAAACCTGTCCTTGCTCAAATAAAACATGATGATAAAGTGAGGGAAGCAATTAATGCAAAACATCCAGTTGTTTTTGCGTTCCCTGATTCTAAAGCTAGTTCTAATTTCAAAGAATTAGCTGCAAAATTAATAGGAACAGTATATGTTGAACCAATTGAAGAAAAAGAAGAGGTACAACCAACATTTTTTGAAAAAATGCTTTCGATGTTGGGTTTAAAATGAAAAAAAAAATAAAAGAAAATCTAATAAAAAAAGGTTGGAACCATGCTGAAGTAAGCAGGGTTGAATCAAGTTTTGCAGCACATAAGGTTCATGACAAATCAAATAGCAAAGCAAATCTTAATAGACTAGTTTATTGGATGGCTTTACTTATTATCTCTATTTGCAATTTTGGAATTGCATTATTTTTAATCCCTTTCCTTATGGTTTTGGGAAGCGCTTTTTCGACTGTAATAGTTTTAACGTTAGGTGCAATTTTTGGAATGCTATTTGCTTTCATTATAAAAGATATTGAAAATCTAGAAAGAAAACATCATATTTTTGCTATGATTTTTATCCCGCTAATTGCACTCATAAATATTTTCATAATGGTTGAAGCAGCTAATTTCTTTGACAGATTTATACAAATAAATATGCAGCACAATCCATGGATATTAAGTTCGTTGTATGTATTAGCGTTTATTATACCTTATTTCATATACAATATTCTTCAGCGATAGATTTATAAGTAATTTCTTTAT
Source organism: uncultured Methanosarcinales archaeon (assembly GCA_964479425.1). GTDB lineage: Archaea > Nanobdellota > Nanobdellia > Woesearchaeales > CAYSVS01 > CAYSVS01. The sequence continues at coordinate 6,995 of CAYZMD010000002.1, forward strand.
GCTTTTATGTTATGGCGACTGTAGTGTAACGGTTAGCATTGGAGCCTGTGGAGCTCTAGGAGCGAGTTCGATTCTCGCCAGCCGCCCTTTTTATCTAAAATTAAAGAAATTGAAGCTAAATTTAAAATAAGTAATTCTGATTTTTTAAATAATGAGAAGATTAAAACTATTTCTTCAAATTATGTATATGATATTTATTTTGATTCTAATTAACTTAATCTAAAAGAAGAGGATAGAGTATTAAGAGTTAGAAAAGAAAATGAAAAGAGTTTTTTAGAATACAAAGGACCAAGAATTAAAGATTCAACTTTAATAATAAGAGATGAATATGAACAAGAAATTTCTGATTTTGAAATGCTTTTAAAAATTCTTGAAAATTTAGAATTTGAGCCTATTGCAAAGGTTGAAAAAAAAAGAACAACAATGAAACATAGTGATTTTAATAATACAAAATTAGAATTACTGACCTTTACCCAAAAATAAATTATGCAAACACCTTTTCCTTAACCGTCTCATTAATATCATCCATGATTTCTTTGAATGAGTCTTCAAGATTGTTCATTACTATTTGCTCTTTAGCCTTTTGGAACCATTGAACCATTACTGACTGTGTAGAGTTTATCCCAGCTATCATGTCTTTCATGTTTATTTTTCTTCGTTTTTTTGTAACCATGCTTTCTCTTAGAGGAATGTCAGTTGCAGATTCGCAGACTGCTTTAATATCAGCACCCGAAAACCCTTCAGTTAGTGTTGCTAGTTTGTTTAACTCAAGTTCATCAATAGGACGGTTTTTCATTTGAATTCTAATTATTTGTTTTCTTGAATTAAAATCTGGTCTTGGCACATAGATTGTTTTTCCAAATCGTCCTTCTCTTCTGAGTGCAGGATCGATTGACCAAGGTTCATTGGTCGCTGCCAAAAGCAAAATTTGTTGGTCTTTTGAGTCCATTCCATCTATTTCTGTTAAAAGCTGTGCTACAGCGGATTTTTCGTGAGCAAGACCACTTGTCCTATCGCCACCAAGCGCTTCAAATTCATCAAAGAAAATTATGCTAGGTTGTTTTTCTCTTGCAGTCTTAAAAAGTTCTGCAATATTTTGTTCTGTTTCTCCTACATATTTACTTTTTAAATCAGAACATTTTACGTGAATAAATGTTGATTTTACTTCATTTGCTGTTGCTTTTGCAATCAAACTTTTACCACATCCTGGTGGACCATAAACTAGTATTCCACCACCTATATTTTTTTTATAATATTTAAATAATTCTGGATTTGTCAAAGGTTCTATAATTTTAAAATGTATGTCTTCTTTTAGAGATTCAAGACCACCAATATCATCAAACTTAATTGTGTTATCTTTTGAAGTTAATATTTTTCCTGCATTTTTTTTAAGTTCTTTTGCTTTTACATAAATCCTATTTGCTAGAGCAATACATTCATCTTCTTTCGCAGAATTTTCTTCTGATTGTTCAAGTAACATTTCTGCTGCTTTTAGATAATTATCTGCAGCTTTCTTTGGAGCTTTTTTTTCTAATTCTTTACCAAGTTTTACTAATGTCATTATACTTTTTTCTTCACACATTTCTTTTTCACCTTTTTTTATCGCTTCAGTTTCTTTTAGACAATTTCTTGCAAGCTGTTGTTTTGATAGCTCTTGAGTTATTTTATTGCCTATTATATCTTGTGAAATTTTGTAATATTGATTTGCTATTTTTACAAACTCATCTTTTTTTTGTATTTCTGCTTGTAACAAATAAATGCTTACAGCCTCAAGATAGTTTTCTCTTGCCTCTGTAATTTTGTTTTTTGCAAGTTTTGCTTTTGCAAGCTCTACGTATTTTTCTGCATCTTTAATTCCGCACATTTTAATGAAGTATCCTATTTTGTGAAAGTTCGTTTCTTATTAAATTCGTAAGTTCAATTCTTGATGGAACCCGTTCTTTTCTTATTAATTTTCTAAGATTATCTTTTGTTGAAGGTAGTGGATTCATATTGATATTGTCTATGTTTAAGTATTGTGTTGAAGGTAGATTCATATTGATATTTCCTATGTTTAAATTTTCAGATATTATATTTGGGACGTCATTAGCCACGTAAAGGTTATCTTGTGCATTATCTTCAATACTTTTGAATGGAATTGAATTGTCTATTGCTGTTACTTTTTCTGTGGATGTTGAATTTGGAATGTATATGCTATTTGAGATGTCAGACGCTCTGTATACCTGAGAAAATTGACTAGCATCATAAGTTGGCGTATTGATGATAGTAGTATTTGAATTGTCTATTGCGGTTACATTTTCTGTGGATGTTGAATTTGGAATGTATATGCTACTTGAGATGTCAGACGCTCTGTATACCTGAGAAAATTGATTCGCATCATAAGTTGGCGTATTGATGATAGCAGTATTTGAATTGTATCCAGAATTAACACTATAAATATCATTTAGGTTAACTAAATCATTAACTAACGGACTGTAACCTGCAATTCCTGAAAACATTGGTATATGGTTGGAGCATACTATTTTTATCGCCTTGAGACTTTTAAGTTATTGTATAATATATAGGTTAAAGTTATTTATAAAGAAAATCAGGATAAAAGATAGGTACGTGAGACATTTATGTCATGATGTTGCTAAACGAATTGTTCCTGACATACTAATTGAAGAGGATTGCGAATCAATTGATGTAAGTAGGCAAATACTTACAGTAATTGAATGCAAAAGTACAACAACAGACGAAGCAATAAGAGATATGAGAATTGCAATGGAATATGAAAAAATAAAGCAATGCTATTAGTTATCATAGATATCAATTTACTTCTAATGTTGATGGTAAATCAAGATTCAAGGAGTTTTTAAAAAAGAAAAAGGCGGAGGTTTAGAATTAAAAAGACAATTTATTTCATCGAACAGGCTGTCTCACAATTACCAACTTCCCAGTTTCATCTCTCGACGAGAGATAGAAAAATTTATATACTTCCTCGTCTATAGAATTAGTAAACACGAGGTGATTCTACATGGTTTACATCAAATCAAACCCAAAACAAACAATGCTTCTCCCAACTAACTTAAGAGATATAATCCCTAAAGATCATATCTGTTATTTAATAGAAGATGTAATTAATCAATTAGATTTTAGTAATTATGATAAAAAAGTTGAAGGAGCAGGAAATCCAAGTTATCATCCTAGAATTTGCTTAAAGATAATTATAAATGGAATTTGCGAGAGAGTTACTTCAACAAGAAGGCTGGATAAGCTAACATATGAAAACATAGTTTTTAGATATTTAGCTGAAAACCTTAATCCTGATTTTCACACGATTGCTTTGTTTAGAAAAGAAAATAGACTATTAATAAAACAAAGTTTTTTACAAACAATAGAGGTTGCTAAAAACCTTAACATGATTAACTTTAATAAGCTTTATCTTGATGGAACTAAGATAAAAGCTAATGCTTCTAAAAGCAAGAGTTTTACTAAAGAAGAGATTGGTTTCTTGTCAGATTTTGTCGACGAACATCTTAAAGAGATGGATAAAGTCGACAAAGAAGAAAATAAAAAGTATGGTGATTCAAACGGAGAGCCAAAAATACCTGACCATCTTACAAGCAGAAGAAAATTGAGAGAGAAAATCAAAGAGATTTTGAAGAATACTGATAAAGCAAAGAAGCAAATGGAAAAAGCCAAAACTAAGATTAAAGAAGAAAAAGTTGACAAAGTCAACTTAACAGATATGGATTCTAAGTTGATGAAAATGAAAAAAGGTCTGCATTATGAGCAAGCTTACAATTGTCAGCTTCTTGTTGAGGACAAAAGCGAAATAATTGTTGGAAATTATCTTTCTGATTCTCCTAATGATAGTCATGAAACAATTCCAACAATGGAAAAGTTTAAGCAGGAGCAAAAGGTTAACTTGAGTGGAGTTGAAGTCTTCCAGGATAATGGATTTTCAGGAAGCAAGACAGCTGAATATTACGAAAAAAAAGGTGCAATTGCTTACATCCCTGACAGAGCTACAACAAAAGAATTGCATGGTAAAGCATACCGAATTTCAAAGTTTGATAATGATAATTTTAAACTTGATTTTAAAAAAAATCAAGCTATATGTCCTGTAGGACATAGGATGAATTTTGCAAGAAAGATAATTCGGAAAAAACAAACAGGCAATTGGACAAATATCTATAGGACAAACAAATGTGATAATTGTAAATTCAAAAATGAGTGTGTTGGAACAAAAAAAAGATATCGTGAAGCTATGATAAATCCTTTAATGAGAAAAATAAGGCTTCGTTTTAATACCAAAATGGGTATTAAAAAGTATAGCAAAAGATTTCACAAAGGAGAAGTGGCTCAGGCACATATATTTCATAATCTAGGTTATAGGGAATTCAAGTGTAGAGGAGAAAATCCATGTGAAAGTGAAGTTAATTTGATGTCAATTGCTTATAATTTAAAAAAAATACATAATAAATTGAAAAAAATTGGAGGAAGTTTAGATACGAGTATTAAAAAAATGTGTTTTCGTTTTTATTATTATTTGGAATCATAAGACAACCTGCGAAGGAAAATCTTTTCAGGAGAACACACTGTCACTTTTTACCAAAACCTTTATAAACAAACTCGATTTTCATCGTATATAACAATGTCGTACTGTCTTAGGATGGTATGATCAAGAATCTCAGCTAAACGCTGTGACATTGTAGAATTCACAATTAATAATTCTATAATGAAACTTATACACGGAGGGTGTATTGATGGAAGACAAAAAAGATTTTAAATACATTGTGAGGATAGTCAATTCAGATATTGATGGAAAACATCAAATCGCTGTTGGATTAACTAGAATCAAAGGTGTTGGACATGTATTTGCTAATGCAATATGCGATAAAGCAGATATTGATAAACGGAAAATAACAGGAGAACTTAGCGATGCAGAAGTTGCAAAACTAGAAGAAGTTATTAAAAGCAAAGATTTCCCGACATGGATGTTTAACAGACGAAAAGATCCTGAGACAGGAGAAGATACTCACTTAATTGGAGCAGACATTAAATTTATTCAAGAAAATGATGTAAAATTAATGAAAAAGTCAAAATCCTATAAAGGTTCAAGACATCAAGCAGGACTTCCTGCAAGAGGTCAAAGGACTAAAAGTAACTTCAGAAAGAACAAAGGTAAGGCACAAGGTGCCAAGAAAAAGAGAAAGTGAAGGTGTAGTAGAATGGGAGATCCAAGAAAACAAAGACCAAAATTTCAGACACCCCAACATCCGTGGAATAAAACAAGGATTGAGGAAGAAAAAGCCCTATTAAAAGAATATGGATTAAAAAACAAAACTGAAATCTGGAAAATGAATGCAATAGTAAGTAATATTACAGGTCAGGTAAAAAGATTAACAACATTAAAGGGTAGACAAGCAGATCTAGAAAGAAAACAATTAGTTGATAGATTAAACAGATTAGGTTTATTGCAAGAAAACGCAGCACTTGAAAGTGTTTTAGGTATGCAAGTAAAAGAAATTATGGAAAGAAGATTACAGACTATAATTTTTAGAAAAAAATTGGCTAAATCAGTTAAACAAGCAAGACAGTTTATTGTTCACGAACATATCCTTATTAAAGGGATAAAAATGACAATACCTAGCTATATTGTTTCAGCTGAAGAAGAAAACGCAATAGAATTTGCACCTAAATCAGCTTTAGCAGATGAAATGCATCCTGAAAGAAAAATTGAAGAAGAAGTTGAAGTAGTAAAAGAAGTAACTACTGAAACAAAAAAGGCTGAAGAAAAACCAAAAACAGAAGATAAGAAAAAAGCAACTAAAAAAGTTGACAAAAAAGAAACACAGCCCAAAAAGGATGACAAGAAAAAAGCTGAACCCAAAAAAGAAGGTGATAAAAAATGACTGAAGAAAAATCACCAGTAAAAGAAGAAGCAAAACCAGTAACTAAAGAAGCACCAAAACAAGAAGCAAAACCAGCAATTAAAGTGGCAAGTCCACCTCCAAGGAGAGATGATAAAAGACCTCCGGTAAGAGATGACAAAAGGCCTCCAAGAAGAGACGATAAAAGACCTCAAAGAACAGATGACAGAAGACCAAGAAGAGATAGAGGACCTTTAAGATGGGGAATTGCACACATTTATGCTTCATACAACAACACAATAATTCACATTACAGATATAACTGGAACTGAAAGTATTGCAAGAACTTCTGGAGGAATGGTAGTTAAGCAGGATAGACTAGAAAGTAGTCCAACAGCTGCAATGATGGCTGCCAAAAAAGCTGCAGAAATTGCAAGAGAAAAAGGGATAAATGCAATCCACGTTAAAATTAAAGCACCAGGAGGACATAATGGTCCGAATAATCCTGGACCTGGAGCACAAGCTGCAGTAAGAGCTTTATCAAGAATGGGATTAAGGATAGGAGTCATCGAGGACGTTACGCCAATACCACATGATGGTTGTAGAAAGAAAGGCGGACGAAGAGGACGGAGAGTATAAAATGGAAGTTGAACAACTAAAATCAAAAAAGGACAAAACTTGTTTTATTTTGAAAAAATCAACACCAGGTTTTGCTAATGCCTTAAGAAGAGCAATGATTGACGAAGTCCCGACAATGGCAATTGAAACAGTTGAAATTTCTAAAAATTCAGGGATATTGTATGATGAGATATTAGCACACAGATTAGGTTTGCTAATACTTAAAACAGATCTTAAATCATATAACTTACCTGATAAATGTACATGCAAAGGTGAAGGTTGTGCTCAATGTCAACTTAAACTAACATTAAAAGCTAAAGGTAATGGATATGTTTATGCTGAAGATATAAAATCAACAGATCCTAAAGTTACACCTGTATTTGAAAAAACAATAATTACTAAATTATTGAAAGGTCAGGATTTAGAACTTGAAGCTACAGCAGTACTTGGGAGAGGAAAACAACATGTAAAATTCAGTCCTGGATTTATATATTACAAACATCCTGTTGAAATCAAAGTAAAAAGTGATTCAAAAGATGTTGAACAAGTTGTAAAATCTTGTCCTATGAATATTTTTGAAGACAAGAAAGGAAAAATCTCAATTAATAAAGACAAAGTTGCTACTTGTCATCTATGCAATGGGTGTGTAGATATAAGTCAAGGCAATGTAACAATAGAAGAACAAGATGACCAATTCCTATTCACAATGGAACCTTGGGGACAATTAGACAGCAAAACAATTATAAAAAAAAGCGTCGAAATAATCCAAGAGAAATGTGATGAATTCATCAGCAAGTTGAAATAACTTTGCGAGCACATAAGTGCGATAGTGGAGGATAAAAAAAATGAATGAAAAACTAACACAATTGGTTTTAAGTCTTAAACAATTGTCAAATGACCAAGAAGTCAGAATTTGGCATAGGATTGCTAAAGATTTAGGAAAATCAACAAGACAAAGAAGAGAAGTTAATGTTTCAAGAATTAACTCTAATACAAAAGACGGAGACACAATAATTGTTCCTGGTAAAGTATTAAGCCTAGGAGAATTAGATCATAAAGTCAATGTCGCTGCATGGAGCTTTTCACAAGCTGCAATGGAAAAAATTAATTCAAAAGGAAAAACAATGAAAATTGAAGACCTTATGAAAGAAAATCCTAAAGGCAGCAAAGTGAGAATAATTGGGTGAGCCAGATGATTATAGATGCTACAAATTTATTATTAGGAAGAATGGCCACAGTTGTTGCTAAAAAAGCTTTGCTTGGCGAGAAGATAGAAATTATTAATTGCGAAAAAGCAGCAGTTTCAGGGACAAGAAGTCATGTTTTAGATAAATACAAACATAAAAGAGCAAGAGGAGAACCAGCTCATGGACCTCACTTTCCAAGAAGATCTGATATGATTGTTAGAAGAACTATCAGAGGAATGCTTCCCTATAAAACTAATAGAGGAGAAATTGCTTTCAAAAAAGTTATGTGTTATTTAGGAGTTCCTACAGACATAAAAGAAAAAGCAGAGACAATTGAAAACGCTAACGTGGATAAACTTCCAAATTTAAAATATGTTTATGTTGGAGAAATTAGCAAACTAATGGGGTCTAAACAATGAAAGTCGTACATTGCACTGGAAAGAGAAAAAGAGCTATTGCAAAAGCAACTCTAAAAGAAGGAAAAGGAATTGTTAGATTTAACAACAAGCACATTGATACAATAGAACCGGAAATGTTAAGACTAAAACTAGCAGAACCATTATTTTTAGCAGAAAAAGTTAAAGATAAAGTAGATATCAATGTCAAAGTAATGGGCGGAGGCGTAATGTCTCAAATTGAAGCTGGAAGATTAGCAATTGCAAGAGCTTTAATTGAATATACAAAGGACGATGCACTGAAAAATATATTTCTTAATTATGATAGGCACTTATTAGTTGCCGACGTAAGAAGAAAAGAAATGTATAAGCCAAATGACTCAAAAGCTAGAGCCAAAAGGCAAAAATCATACAGGTGATTGAAAAATGATAACAATAAAAAATCAAGATTTTTTAAGTTACCATTTTTACACTGAGGTGAAAAAATGATAATACCAGTAAGATGTTTTGCATGCGGAAAACCTGTTGCACATCTTTGGGAAGAATTTACTCAAAGAAGAGAAAGAGGCGAAAATGCAAAAAAAATCATGGACGACCTTGGCTTAGAGAGATATTGTTGCAGAGCTTTATTTTTAGGACAAGTAGACTTAATTGATACAGCCGCTAAATTTAAGAAATTTTAATTTCTTTATTTTTTTTTACTTATTCTATTTGTTTTTTCATACATTAGTAAGATTTATATAAAAAATATAGATTTTATTTCTATAGGTGAGTATAGATGGTTGACTTTCAAAAAATCCAAGATAAATGGCAAAAGAAATGGGAAAAAGATAATGTTTTCAAAGTTGATATAAAAGATTATTCTAAAAAGAAATATTACTTAACAACCCCTTATGCATATATGTCAGGATTATTACACCTAGGTCATCTATTTAATTATAATTTTGCAGAAATCACGTCCAGATTTAAGAGAATGCAAGGGCATAATGTCTTATTTAAATGGGGATTTCATTGTACTGGAACACCAATTGTTGCCGCTGCTAAAAGAATTGAAGAAAAAGAAGAGAAACAAATTGCAATATTAAAAAAATTAGGAATTGAAGATAAAAATATTTCCAAATTTGCTGATCCTGAATATTGGATAAAATATTTTCCTAAAGAAACCTTAAAAGATATCAAAGCGCTTGGTTTTAGTATTGATGAAAGATATACATTCATTACAACTTCTTTGAATAAACCTTATGATTCATTTATTAGATGGCAATTTAATAAATTAAAGGCTAAAGGATATGTAAAAAAAGGAAGACACCCAGTTGTTTGGTGTCCTAAAGACAAGACTCCTGTTGGAGATCACGCTAGAAATGAAGGAGAAGGCGAAACTCCACAAGAATTTTGTTTATTTAAATTCAAAATGGAAGATGGACGTAACATCGTTACTGCAACTTTACGACCAGATACAGTAATGGGGATTACAAATGTTTATACAAACCCTAAAGCGGAATATATTGAAATTGAAGTAAATAAAGAAAGATGGATTGTAGGAGAACCAATTATTGAAAAATTAAAAAATCAAGATTTTAATTTGAAAATTATAGGAAAAGTTTCTGGAAAATCATTAGTTGGACAAAAAGTTGAAAGTTATGGAAAGAAAAAAATATTAGTCTTACCTGCTAGCTTCTTAGATGCTAATTATGGAACAGGAATGGTACATAGCGTTCCTTCAGACAGTGCGGATGATTTAATTGCTTTACAAGATTTACAAAAAGATGAGAAAAAAATAAAAGAGTTTGGATTAGATATTAAAGAAGTTCAAGCAATTTCTCCTATTGGTATTTTTGATACTCCCGAGGTAGGGGGCAATAGTGCTCAGTTCTTTTTGGATAAATATAAAGTTAAAAATCAGAATGAAAGAGATAAGCTAAATAAAATAAAAAAAGAATTGTATAAATTAACTTTTGCAAAAGGTAAATTTAATAAATTGTATAAAGAGCTTGGTGTTCAAGGAAAACTTGTAAGTAAAGGACAAAAGATAATTCAAAAAAAATTAGTTGAAGACAATGCAATACATTTATTCTATGAATTAACAGGAAAAGTTGTATGTAGATGTTTAACTGAGTGCAATGTTAAAATTGTTTCTAATCAATGGTTCCTTGAGTATAATGATCCTAAATGGAAAGAGATAACACATAAATGTTTAGATAAAATGACTGTTTTTCCAGAACTTGTTAGAAAACAATTTAATTATGTTTTAGACTGGTTAAATCATTGGGCATGCGCAAGAGAGTTTGGGCTTGGGACAAGATTGCCATGGGATGAAACTTGGGTAATTGAAAGTTTATCAGACTCAACATTACAAATGGCATATAATACAATATCTAAATATTTGGAAAATCCAAAAGAATATGATATTGATGTTAATAAATTAAATGATGACTTTTTTGACTATGTATTTTTAGCAAAAGGGAAAGCTGCAGATATAAGTAAAAGTACTGGTGTTTCCCTTGATATGGTTGAAACAATGAAAAAGGATTTTGAATATTGGTATCCTTTTGACTTTAGAAACAGCGCTAAAGATTTAATACAAAATCATCTTGCTTTTTGTTTGTTTAATCACACAGCAATATGGCCTGAAAAATATTGGCCAAAAGCATATTCATTGAATGGAAGAGTTATGGTTAACAACGAAAAAATGAGTAAGAGTAAAGGGAATTTCTTTACTGCTCGTGAATTATACGAAAAATACTCAAGCGATATCGTAAGAATAACTGCAGCTAATTCGGGAGAAGGAATAGATGATGCAAATTTTGACATGAGCTTTCTTGAAGTTTCAACTAAAAAATTAAACGAACTTTATGAATTTGTTAAAGATAATTATAACAAAGGTAGAAGTGAAAGAATTCCTGTTGATGATTGGTTTGAATCTGTCATTAACAATGCAATCAAAGAATCCACTGAACATATGGAAAGAATTGAATACAAAAGTTCATTATTAAAAGGGTTTTTAGACATGCAAAGACATCTTAAATGGTATACGAGAAGAACTGATGGAGATTACAATAAAGAATTGATCAACTTATTTATTGAAACTCAAATAAAACTATTGAGTCCATTTACTCCGCACATATGCGAAGAGATGTGGTCAATGATTGGTGGGAAAGAGTATTGTAGCAATGCTTCTTGGCCTGAATTTGAAAAGAAAAAGATTAATGTTTCTTTTGAGAAAGGTGAAGAATTAATTAGTACAATAATGTCAGATGTTCAACAAGTATTAAAATTGGCAAAAATTGACAAACCGTCAAAAATTACATTGATTGTTTCACTTAAATGGAAATATGAATTTATGATTCTATTGAAAAAAGTTTTATCTGAAACAAGAGATTTTAAAGAGATAATCTCTAAAGTTATGCAGGGAGAATTAAAAAAGTATGGAAAGGACATTACCAAATTAATTCCTAAATTTATAAAGAGTGGAAGTGTTCCTGACGTTATGACTCCTAAATTTGAGCATAAAATAATAGAAGCATCTAGAGATTTTTTATCCAAAGAATATAATGGTTGCGAAATTGTTGTTGAAATGGCAGAAGAATCAAAAGAAGGAAAGGCAAAAAATGCTATGCCGGGTAAACCTGCAATACTGGTAGAATGATGAAAATAATCGTAATTTACATGGATCATCCCACAGAAGAACATAGAAAAACTTTTGAAGAAGTACATAGGGTTCTTAAGCAGAATAAAGTAGATTATAAATTCTATCATCGAGAGAAATTAAATGAAATTAATTTTGATATCTTTGAGCTAGCTATAATAATTGGCGGAGATGGAACTTTTTTAAGAGCATCACATTTCATTACAAATACACTTATTCTCGGTATTAATAGTGATGTGAACAAGAAAGAAGGTTTCTTTATGCAAACAAATAGAAAGAAGTTTGTACGTGATTTTGAATTGATTTTGGACGGAAAATATAAAATTAAAAAATCATTAAGATTAGAATGTAAAATTAATGATAAGAAATTGCCTGATTTCTGTTTAAACGAAGTTTATATCGGCTCAAAACAGCCATACCATATGTCAAGATATAATTTGCGCGTTAAAGGTATTAATGAAAATCAAAAGTCATCCGGACTGTTAATTTCTACTCCTTCCGGAAGTAATGCATGGGTAAAGAGTGCAGGCGGTAAAGTTATCGATAAAGGTTTTGAATATTTTATAAGAGAACCATACGACGGGAAATTAATGGTACATAAATTAAAGCAAGGATTATTAAAAAATGATGAAAAAGTTATTGTAAAGTCAATGATGAAAAATGGAATAATTGTGATAGATTCTCTTTCTGAAGAATATGAATTTAATCAAGGCGATAAATTGGTTGTAAATGTTGGTAAGCCTTTGAATTATATACTGATCCGTTAATGAAAATTATAATTTTACGGATTAGTATATCCTTAGAAGCTATAGCTTCTGGGACACCAAAAATTTATAATTTTTGAGTGTACAAACCACAAGAATTTAAAATTTTACTTGTGGTTCAGTATATAGAATTATAAGTGAAGGCACGCCAGTAGATGGATACAAAAACCAAACATTAGCTACCTCAAACTTTCCTCCACTCCGCAACCCTTAAAGCACCAACACCATGGATTAAGGCTGCTTCATTCCTGATCTGACCTGGTTCTCTAAAATGCCAGTCCATAAGGACAGAGCTTCAATGTACGATTCAAGACTAATGTAAAGCTCAAATACCGCTCTACTGACTCACTCTACCATATAGCCCGTTTATAGTTACAGGTAGGGGCTAACTACCCAGCTACGCCTTCAAGACAATAGATTCTAACATGGTTTTTAAAGGTTTTGGTTAAACAAAAGCTTTGAACAAAGTGAAAAAGGTTTTCCTTTTTTAATACCTTTTTTTCACTATAGAAATCTTTATTAACGTTATTATCTATTTTTAAAACAATGACAAGCAAAATCACATTTCTAGGAACTGGAGGAGATTCTTACACTTATGCGAAACAATATAGAGGAAGTGGAGGATTTATTCTTAAAATCGACAATGCACAATTTCATGTTGACCCTGGACCTGGGGCTACTGTTCGTGCTGCAGAAAATGGGATTAATCTTCGAGAGAATACTGCTGTACTTGTTTCACATAATCATCTTGGACATTGTAATGATGTAAATACTGTTATTGATGCAATGACTTATTCGGGTCTAGATAAAAAAGGAGTTCTTATTTGTAATACTACACTAATGAACGGTACTGAAAAGATGAAAGGGTATTTAACAGATTTTCATAAAGATTGTGTTGAAAAAATAATTGTCTTAGAGCCAGAGAAGAAAATTGGTATTCAAAATATAGATATTGTTGGAACAAAAGCTAAACATACAGAACATAGTATTGGTTTTAAATTTATAACACCCAATTTTACTTTAGGTTATACTTCTGACACAAAAGTAACTAATGAAATTATTGATCAATATGAAGGATGCGATGTTTTAATCATGAATGTTGTTGCGCCTCCGGGTGTGAAGATTGAAGGACAGATGAATTGTGATGACGCTGTTAGGATGATTAGTAAAGTAAAACCTAAATTAGCTATAATTACACATTTCGGACTTAAAATGTTAAAAGCAGACCCTATCTATGAAGCTCGTGAGATACAGAAGAAAACAAATGTGCAGGTGATTGCTGCTAAAGATGGAATGGTTGTTAGTCCAGGAAGTTATGCTGCAAAAGCTAAGCAAAAGAATCTATTGAATATGGTTAGAGGAAATCAAAAACTTCACGAATAAAGTTTTCTAATATGTTTAAATAAAAAATATTATGTGGTTCTTTTTATTTTAAATAAAGGTTTTTTATGTTTTAATAACCAATTTTTTCTTAATATGCCCCAATTATATTCATCAACCCATTTTTGTGTCTTTTTATTATAATATTTATCTCTAAATATTCCTTCTAATTTAAAATTTAATTTATACAGGACTTTTTGTGATGCAAAATTACCAGGATCTGTATCTGCTGTAGCTTTATAAAATTTAACTTTTCTAAACAAATAGTCTACAAAACATGCTGCAGCCTCGGTAGCATAACCTTTACCTCTATGTTCTTCTAAAAAAGAATATCCTATTTCTCCAATTTTATCATTATACCAATCAACATGATCTAAATCAACATAACCTAAAAGTATATTTTCTTTTTTTAGAAATACTGCTAAATAATAACCTTGTTCTTGTGCTAAAATATGATTTTTAATATAATCTTTTGCTTGCTCAATCGTTTTTAGTGGTTTTTTAGTTCTACGATTAAGCCATCTAGACTCAACTAATAATTTGCTATCCTTTAATACAAAAGGTCGCAAAAATAATCTTTTAGATTCTAACTTTGATGCTTTACGCACTAATTTATTATTTGTAAGTATCATCGTAATATTGATTATAAATTCTTTATTAATAAAATTTTCTATTGTTAGCTTTAATAAAATTAATCTACGTAAATTACTCAAAGAATTAAAAGTAAAGCATACCCAATTAAACATCCTGCACTCACAAAAGGCATTGCTGGATAATACTTATCTTTCTTTGCATAATAGAATAAAAGGAATAATGCTATTGCAGTTGTTACTGGAATAATCATTGTCTTTAGTAATCCGTATTTTATTAGAAGTGTTCCTGCAAAAATTAAAGGGGACCATATATCTTTTTATAAAATCTCTTTTAATTTATCTTTATATTTTGTATAAATAAATGATACTAATAATAATATTACACCCAATACAATATATGAAATAGTACGATATATTGTTTCTAAATTTCTTGTATCATATAAGAATACCTTCGCAATTATAATAGAGAATATCAACATTCCCTGCATTCTTAAATGTTTTTTTCTAAACATAAATCCACTTATCATAATTATTAATGCTAAGATGCTCCACCCTATTGAAATCCAGAATTCTTCCATTTCAATCATGATTAAAACAAATGAAAGAAATGTTCCTGCGTACGAAAAAATATTAATTAAAATAAATTCAGATTTATCTAAAATTTCTTTTTTATTATCCAAAAACCAACTTATAATATAAAATGTAAAAATTGGAATTATAAAAGCAAATAAACGTGTACTTAAAAGTAAATTATTAGCATTGAAATCGTTTAAATACCATGAATCATAAATAAGGACTTTAAAAAATAATATTATAGATATTGCAATTGATTGATAGAAAATTTCCTTTTTATCTGCATTAGATACCATAATATATATTAAAGCAATAATAGATAAAATTATTGATATCCATACAGCAGAATTTTTAATCAATTCTAAGAAAATAATTATGATTAAAAAACTAGAAGCTGCCCAAGAATATAATAAAGGAATAATAAATTCATCTTCAGGGAGCATTTCCTTATTCTTTTTTAGCAGTTTATAGATTAAATAAAAACAAATAATTGTTACCAAGAATGAGAACAATCTTGTATCGTTGACTTTATTAACCAAATTAAATTTATCTAGAAAAGTTATATCATAAATAAATGTTTTAAATGCTGCGACAAATTTATCCAAATAATTTATGTCATAAGTAAGTGTTTTAAATGCTGTAATAATTCCAACAATATATGAACCAATTTTTAGAGTGTTAATCTTTAATTTTAAAAACAGAATTGTAAGAATCAATGTTTCTAAGGCCCAAACGATAGTAATCCATTTATTATTAAGTTGAATTGGTATTGTTAAAGTTATATATAATAAAGCTAAGTATAAATGTGTAATAGCAAATTTATCTTCTTTAAGAAGCTGTGATATAAAGTATGCTATAAAGTAAATTACTGAAAAAATTAATGTAAATAATCCAGTATAATCAGGATAATATTTCTCAATTTGAAAATAATATAATATAAAAAAGAATGATGAATTTATAAGAATTATTGCAATATTTTGATCAAATATTTCTTTCTTTTTCACCAAGAAAAAAGATTGTATAGTAAATGCAATAAAAAACGAAATGAGAATAAAAGAAGAGTACATGAATGAATCTGGATTATTCATGGTCCATTGCATATACACAAGGTAAGAAATTCCTACTCCACCTAAACCAATGACTGACCATTTTTTATAAGAAACAACAATAACAAGGCCGATTGTAAGAAGTAAACTATAGACAATAGCCATAAATCCAAAATGATTATTTAATAACGAAGTAATGTATCCTAAGAAAAAAGATTCAGCAGCTATTATCTGTGAGTTATCTCTCAGTGAAAATAATATCGCAAAGATAACAATTAAACTCAAAAGAACTATATCAAGAGTCCTACTTATACCAATTGCTGTCTGATATTCTTTGAAATGATATGCAGCAAATGTAACAAAATAAGTTATAGCAAAACCACCACCTATGAGGGTTTTTGCCCAATTGGCATATTTTTCTTTCTTTGATACGATTTCTCCAAATACAATAAGGGCAATACCAAAACTAACACCCATAATAATTCTTGCTAAATGGCTGATCCAATTCATATCAATTGCATATTTAATAAAAAAACCAATACCAACCACTAAAGCCAAGATACCAACTCTTGCAAACCATTTCATACCAACATCTTCTTCAAAAGATATTTTTTCCTTTTTTGCTTTTGGTTGAATAACTTTCTCTATTTTTACTTGTTTTTTTACTTTTATAGGTTTAGCATTTCCTTTTACTTCAGCCATTGTGCCTTTTGAACTTTTGCTAGCCAAAAATAATCCTAAAATAAAAAGTGGCACTCCTATAATAGCTCCAATAATAGTTAAACATAAAAGTCCGCCAATTATTATAAAAATAATTCCTCCTAATAGCATTGAATTATCTTGTTTATAAATTTCTTTGTTTTTACTTATGACGGGAGTAGAACCTTTTTCAATTGTAAAAATTCGCTTATTTATTCCGTCTTGATTCTTTTGAAGGTAAGTAATCCATTCATTTGTTATTTTATTTTGTTCCTTTAATGAATCAATTTCTTTTTTTAAAGATTGAATAGTTGGCATTTACTTATATTTTTTATAATATATATTTAAATTCTCTTATTTTTATCTCTCAAAATTATTGTGTACGAGAACTCATCAAATAATTAAAAGTAAAGCATACCCAATTAAACATCCTGCACTCACAAAAGGCATTGCTGGATAATACTTATCTTTCTTTGCATAATAGAATAAAAGGAATAATGCTATTGCAGTTGTTACTGGAATAATCATTGTCTTTAGTAATCCGTATTTTATTAGAAGTGTTCCTGCAAAAATTAAAGGGAATCCCATGTCGCCTCCTCCTAAAAGACCAGATTGAACTTTTATTGTCTTTGTTCTCTTAACCTTTCCTTTGGGTTTTTGTTTTGATATTGGTTTCATAAAAGACTTAAGAGAATAAGGGACATAAAGTCCTGCAAAAACTTTTGATTCTTTTTGAAATTCAGCGAGTTTTATCATATGCTTGCTTTTCCAAACAGCATACATATCATATAATGAAATTAAAATTAATAAAATTATTGCGGTACGTGTTGTTAGTATGGGTGCAAAAACTGCTGCTAATCCTCCATAAATAAATAATTCTGTGAAATTATGAATAAATATATTCGGTCGCCATATTTTAAAATATGCAAATAATATTGCTATAAATAATCCTGCCCTTCCCAAAAAAGGAACCCATGCATAAGTTAAAGTAAAAAAAACAGCAATAAAAAACCAAATTTTCCAAAGTCCAAATAATTTGAATTTCATTAAGAAAAAAAATATTAATGTTCCTACTAAAATTGCAATGAACATATACCATGGTGCTTGCTGCTCTGGTAATACAGGTCTTCCAGGATCTTCAACCCATCCCCTTACACCAGTATCTGTAGTAATATATTGTTCAACTATCAATAATCCTATTAATTGAGATAATAAAAAAAGTAATACTAAGAAGAATGTAATTCTATGACTGTGTTTCATGTTAATTGTTGAATTCCTGCTATCCTTAATTGTTGAACTATTTCTTTTAAACTACCTTCGCAGTTTTCAATATCTTCTAAAAACCCAAGTATTTGATTTTCATTAAAATTTCCTTTCGCATATACACATGTCATTTCCTGATTTTTAAATAAATCCTTAACTTCCTGTGGTTCTTCTTCGCCCATTGCTACTATTTTTTTTGTTAAAATACAATTGTCTGCTGAGTATTCTACTGTAACTGTATCTTCGATTTGTTCAAATGTTGCCTTATCGCAATTATTTGCAACTTCTAAAAAACAACTGCTAGATTTACAGGTTGATAATGATGTTGATATTGATATTAAACCAAATATTACTAAACTTATTAAAATCATAACTCCAGACACCATTATAAATTGTTTATTTCTAATATAGAATGGAGCTTGTTGTTTTTTGTACTTTTTGAATAAATCATCAATCATACTATCAGTGTACTTTGCTTTTTTTAGCTCTTTTCTTATTTTAGTAAAAGTACTACCTTTTTCAAGACTAATATGTATGATTTTCATCAAATCTGCGATTGGATCTCTCATAATTTGATATTAAATATAGTATATATAAATATGTTGTTTTGTCTTTTTAAAGTGGTAATTGGGGTTAGTTTTATAAATGTGGAGAGGCTATTCCAAATCAAAGAGTATCATAATATTAAACAAAAAAACAAAAAAATGGCCAACATTGATGAATTAGAAGTGATTTGGAGAAAAGTAAATCAAAGTAAATTTCTGCCCGTATTAGAAATTATAAAAAAAAATCAATTACAAATAGAAATTGAATCTTCTAAATATACTTTAATAGATACATTCGGAGAAAATCCTAATATTATATTCTTGGGATACTGCCACGGAACAAAGCAAAAACATGAAAAAGAGAGAATAAGGAAAATATTAGCTAAAATTGTGAAACCGGGAGATATTATTACAGCCGAAGGCGCAAGTCATGATTGTAGAGATCAAAAAGATCTTGAATTTATATGTGCTAATGAGATTCCTCACACAAATTTTCGTGCAAGATTTAATGACTCAGTCAGAGATATTGTTTTATCAAGAATCAATGAAACCGATTATTTCAAGTCTAAAATAACTAAACAAGAATATATTTCATTTCAACTGAATAATCTTCTAAAACGTGACACTAATTTTTGCAATAATGCAGGAAGAGGCCTTATCCAATTGCATGAAAAATTAAAATACCAAAACTACGGAAAGCAAAAAAAGAATAAAATAATCCAATTAATCGGAGCAGGACACCTAGCATCAGGAACAATTCGCAATATACTAAGAAGCAAAAATGTTTCATATCAAATGTATGTATCAAACGAAAATATAACTCACAATAAACTTAGAGAATTGTCTGACCCAATATATCCTAACAGTATTAAAGAAGATTGGGTATGTTTGCTTGGAGAGCTAGGATACGTAGGGAAAAAAAATATGGCAGCTGAATTGGATCAAAAATATGGATTCGATAAATGGGTTAGAGCATTTTTCCATAGAGGAAACATAATTCATAAAGAAGAAGCATTGGTTTTATATGAACAATCATATTATGATTTTTTAAAAGATAATGATGGAGTGCGTGAATGGCTAATCAACACGGCCAGTGAAGTATACGACATCCAGCCTTCCAATATAAATTCAGGTTTAGATTATTCGATACAGGAATGCTCCGGAGTACATTTCCAAGACATATCAGTAAGAAGGGTGTTAAAACGATTAGGTCTGAAATTCAAAGGCAACCATTTAGTGCAAATAAGAGGATATGATTCTGAAGGATATGTTCTTAATCCAGGGCAAGTGCCTTTCCATAATCCTGAAGAAATATTGGATAAGGAAACTAAAACATGGTGGAAACCAAATTCTATTGAAGCTTTCTACCAACATAATAAAGCCCTATTAATTGATCCTAATTCATTGGTTCTTGCGCCAGTCATTGAAGGACCAGAGGGGACTTATTTCGCATTAAATAAATCAGTTTATTACCTTCAAGATAAAGAAAATCCAACAATTCTATATAGAAAAAAAGGAAAAAATGTTAGGAGCTTATTACACAAGATTCCACATAATCATCGACAAATAGAAGGAGAAGCTCAACCATATTCTATTTTTCTAAGAAAATCATGAACTAACAAAATACATAATTTAATATTTTCAAAATAGTTAAATAAGACTCGTCAATCAATCTCATTTTAAAACAACCTAATTTAAGAAATTTTCATTAACCATTTCTTTTATTTCATTTTCTGTATAACCTTCACTAAATGATTTAATAACAAAATAATCTATTTCATTATTCTTTTTAGATGGCCATCTTTTTCCATGCAATTTTCTCAATTCATTAATTAATTTTACTTTAGGCGCTAGGAATTCCACTTCCTGCTCAACAATATTCTTTATAGTCTCAAGATCTTTAATTCCAGAATTAGTATAATATGAAATTCTTTTACCAACTTCACCTTTCATTCTTGCAGGATATTCCAACATTGCTAAAACACGAGTTTTTATGCCATTAGGACTTAAAGGAAGCTCAGCTATATCACCACTAATTTGATCAAATGCCTCTTCTACACTATTAACGTCATATGAGTTATATAGATTGTAAAGTTTATCCCGTATAAGAATGAATCTATCTAATGATTTTTCTAATTCACGTTCTTTTGATTTGAATTCACCTTCAATGATTTCAGCAATCATTGATTGAGATAATCCTTCTTGGCTCAATTCTTGAGATCTCAAAACCTTTTCTTCTCGAAGGTTAATTAGTCTCTTCTCAACGCCTAAGACATCTTCATAATTATCTTTAAAATCTTTAGTGTCAAAAATAGATTTAATTAAATTTTTGAAAGATGGCGTAATTTCAAAATCGTCACCCAATAAAAAATCAATAATAAGGTTAATTTTCATAGGTTTTCCTGGATGAAAATGTCCTAAAGTTGAAATAGGGTCTCCGGAATACGCCACGTCGTCCTGAGCACTCATAATAAATGAAAATGGAGGAGTTTTTTTCCCTTGCCTTTTGGCAGAATCAAGAACCTTTACAAAGAAAGAACTTTCCTGATCCACAATACTTGGATTATGATTAATAATAATATTTGTCAAAAGCTCTATATCTTCTAAATTTGCCCCATTTGCAACAATAGCCTTTCCGTCATTTTCAATTCTAAACTGGAATCCGTTTTCTAAAGTCTGTAATCCGGGAGTAATATATTGTGAAATAGGATTTTCATGTTCTATTACTTCACCATCCACTGTCACAAATTGTGTAGGGGTCATCATATCAAAACCAGATATTGATTTAGTTTCAGGTGCTACAGCTATATCATTAATTTTTTGCATTCTTTCTGAAATGGGACTAATCGCGCCCGCATCTCCGGTGAAAAGTACTTGGAGTTCCTTATCCGTATCTTGATAATAATCAATAATACCTTTAGCATATTCTTCTGCTTCTTCACCAAATGGTTGCGTTGTTACCAAAACAGTTTTATATCCTTCAGGAGTCTTGATTTTGAATCGTTCTGCAGTTATTTTACCCTTTAATTCTTCAACGATTTCAAAATCTGTTGCTGGCAAAACCTTTTTTATTGCACCTATATCGCCTATTATCAAAATATCGGGTTTTATAATATTCAACGCAGATTTAATTTGTTTATCAATCCTTGAAATATGTTTTATTCTGATAATCTGATTAGGATTAAATCCTGCTTGATATAGTGCAGCCTGTAATTGCATTTCCTTTTGTGTGCCTTTTTTAAGAGTGTTGATAATAATTCTTTTTTCTCCAGTTTCATAATTCTCGGCTATTAAAAATTCAAACGCATTCTCAAAGGGAATGGAATATTTCTTTACACTATCAAATCCTTGATCTTTTAAAGTCTTTAATACATCTTGACTTTCGCCTTTATGCATATATAGCGTCCATCCTTGGTTCACCATAGCTTTCAGATGGGGAATAATCCTTCCTTTGATATATTCATTAATCTCATTAGTTGCCCAAATTACTCGACCATCATTAGTTATTTGTTTGTAAAATATGGATTTATCCATACCAACAACATAATACACATCATTTACAACACTAGTTTTTGAATTTCTTACAGCAAATTTTCTAAAAATTATTTGAGATGGTGGTATCAAGGCATCAATTTCTAATTCAAATTCTTTATTGTTTGGAGCCTTCAATACGATTTTCTTCATAATTTTTATGTTGCCATTAACATCTCTAAATTCATAAGAATCTGATTCTGACACAATTATATCTACTAGATTAAATACTTCCTCGTCAGAATATTTTTCTACTCCCTTACCAATACTAGCTATTTCAGGGCTAAAACCTGTATTCCTGTTCTTAATAGAACCACGATCTGCCAAAATGGTTTCCAAGTCTTGAGTTTCTTTTTCCAAAAAGACTTGCACTTTCTGCCCTTCCAGATCATCAGATGTATGAACTACTTTTTCCTTTTTTACACCATCTTCAAGATACTGCAATAAAATGTTTTCTAACCTATCATCAATAGTACCCTTCAAATAACCATTATTTAGACGTGTATCCGAAATAATTTGTAAATTTCCATCTATATCATAATAAAAAATATCAAATATACTATCCTCAATGTTATATGCTTCAGCATATTGACCATCAACAATTGTGGGTACAGGAGTTCCTAGCTCCTCTCTACGTCTGGCATATTCCTCACTTACTTTTTCTTCAAAATCTCCCTTAAGTTCTGGAGTAATTAATAACAATATTTCTAAACCTACTGTTCCTTTAACAAACTCAGGATCATGATTGAGTAATTTTTTTATCAGATTTGCATCTTCTTTACTTATTATACCCGTCCTCTCGAAGTTTGCAGTAAGCGTCATAACGAAATTATCAATAATCTCTTTTTTTGCATTATATAATTTAGTTATGAAATCAAACTTCGTATTTTGTTCAGTTATTGTGGATTCAGCTCTATTAATAATATCATTAATAGATTCTATTTTAGAAGAAATCTCCTTCTTATTCTCACTAGGAGAGAGTATTGATTCAGAATACCCAAAATAAGTAATAAAATCTATAAGCGTATCGCGACTATCCCACACACGCTGAATACTAGTTGTGTCGATTTCTTCGTTTAGTCTTTGTAATTCTGCTTCAATTTTTTCAATAGATTCTCGATTACGCCAATTCTGAAAACGATTATACCAATTTTGTAATATTCCAACTCCAAATAATCCTACTTTGGGTGTTGTTGATAATTGTAATTCATCTAATTCATTTTCTAAAGTTTTGACAATATTTTCCAAATTTTGGTCATCCTTAGTAGCGGGGATATTGTCTTTAATTGAAGTATCTGAAGGTTCATCTGGATTCTTTAAATCCGATAATAATTCAACATTCTTTCTTTCTTTATTATTATCCGGAGTTGTATAGTATGTTTCTGAAAACTCTAAAGTTTGTGGAAGCTCAATTCCTTCTGTAAGACTTGTATCAACTACCTTTGCCTTCCCAAATACATCATTATTTACAAAGCCCAAAGTTAAATGCAAATATTGTCCTTCATCCCCTTCTTGTTTTGCAGTTTTAAATCCTAACTTTGTTCTGAAAGCCTCTATTTTTGGACTTTCAATAACTAAAAAATATGTTACCTTATCTTTACTTGAATCTTTTTTATCTTTCTTTATAACCTTTCCAATTCCTTTTACAGAAACATCATCAACAGTACCCATTTCCTGTAAAGCCCTAGTTACAAGATCTGGATTTTCTTTCATTATTTTAGATTCGGTAGGACTCATTATTGTAATATGACTTCCAGTTCCTCTCCTTGATTCTAATGTTTCCCTTAAACCAGTAACTCCCTCTTTTTCTTCTATAGCTGCAATTATCCCTTCAAGATTAGTTGAGACTGAAACGCCTAAGTGGTTTACTTTATTTATTTCTGGAACAACTACTTCTTCAACGATTGGTGCTTCAACAACAACCTCCTTAACTTTCTTAGATTTTTCAACAAGCTCAGATAATTGAACAAGAACTTCATCTGCCTGGTCTTTATATTTAGCAGTAAAATCTTTTGAAAATTCATTTGTTATATCATCGAGTGTAACTTCTTTTTTACTATTAATCATTGGACCAAGTTTGGGCATAATATCTTTTGCCTGCAAATTTAAAGCGACAAGTCCTGAAGATATTTTTCCTGAATCGTATTCAATAGTATCACCAGTAACACCTTCAATCGACAACGCATTCAAATCATTATTCAATGTGTTTGGTAAATTGCTTTCTCTTAATCTTCTCTTTGTATTGGAAGATGCTAATACGTGAGTTTCATATGCTGGAATATTTTCTTTTTCTAATAAGACTTCATCAATTTCATGTTTTAGAATTAATTCAATAGCTTCATTAATTTGTTGTTGCGAATAACCTTTACTTTTCAAGTTTTTTTCTATTTTTGCCTTATCGACTGTAATAATCCATTTCCCGTCTATTTCTTCTGATTTTGCAAATTCTGTTGCATCTCCGTCCTTGATTGTAATGCCTTGAACATCCTTCCCTCCTTTGACAATATCGGCTGCAGTTAGGCCAATCTTATTTGTGTCGTCATAAGCTTGATCTTTTTGTTGTTTGTATTTTTTCAATACTATTTTTGCAACAACCTTCTTTAAGTCGGCATCCTTTAAGTAAGTGAAGGAGATTGGGGAGAACCAACCCAAGACCCGACCGACTACTTCCTTTGCAACTGATCTTTTTTCTATTTTTACTTTTTCATCCGAAACATCAAACTGTTTCTTTTCAATCAATTCTTTATCCAAAATATAAAGTTCATCTTCGAAAACAAAGATATTTTCTGCTTTAGGTATCTTAGAAGAGGAATAATATTCATCACCTCTAGTAATGCTATCAGCAACAAAGTCATTTCTTGCGAATACTTCAATATTATTTGTTTGACTATCTCCTCTAAATATTCGATTATAACTTGGGGTTTCCCACGAATCTATTTTTTTAGACATAGGTTTATCTGAATAAGATGGAAAGAATATCCCCTTTCTGAGAAATTCTAATTCTGTAAATTCTAATTCTTTTTCCATATGTACTTCTGGATTTCTGTTATTTAATTCATTAGCCTGAACTCCTGTTGAGCCGTCCTCATTTGTAGCATAATAAATCAATTTTGATCCATGAGTGTCAAGCAAATAATCAAAACGATATGGGATCCAAGAACCTATTAATGCATCCACATATTTTCCAGTTGATTCTTGTAGCGCTGCAGTATCTTCTTTAATAAATCGCGCTTTAGCTATATCTAATTCCCTAATATTGTCATACATTGGCTTATATACTCTCTCTATCAAACCTTGCATCTTCTCTCTGATAGATTCTATTTTTTCTTCATATTGTGGAGTATCTTCATCTAAATTTTCCCTTTCTTCCTCATACTGCCCCATCTCTGCGATAAACTCTTTACGTAAAAGATCTATCTTTTGTTCTAACTTAGTTATAGTAGAAGGATATTCAATTGTATTAATTCCAAGCTGTTTTATCTGATCCTTGAATGTAACATGATTTCCTTTGATGAATGTAAATTTAAGTCCAGCATTCTTTCCTTTTGGATTTGGCACCCATACATTCTCGATTGTTTTGTGAGGAATAAGGTCATATTTATCAATCGCCAATTCAATTTGTTCTTTGTCTGGATCAACACAAATAACCTCAGCACCTTTCTTTGCTAATAAATATTCTACTATTCCTGTACCTGACCCGACACTAACAAATACAGGAACCTTATTAGTTGAAACAGATTTTGTCTGTTCAAACATCCTTTTTATATCAATTGATCTTGGTATCCAAAAATTATATACGTTTTTCTTCCAATCGTTAAATGTAGATTTTTCATCAGCTGCTTTTAATTGATATCTTGTATCTTCATCAATTATTTCTGTTTCTGGAGTTTCTATTAGCTCTTTTGGTTTTCCTTCTTCATATTCATTAACCTCTTTCATCCTATCCAATTCTGCTTCTATTTCTTCAATCTTTTCTCTATTTCGCCAATTCTGAAATCCGTTGTATAAATTCTGTAACGTACCAATTCCAAACATTCCTACTTTAGCTGTCGTTGATACTTTTACTTCTGCAAGTTTTGATTCTAAATTATTTATTGTTTTTTCAATATTTTCGGTTGATTCTGTTAAGCTTGGGTCTTCGTCTTGGATCTTTTGGAGTAATGGGTCCTTTGCATCCAACAATAACTTCACATCCTTTCTAACTTTATTATCGGCAGGAGTTGTATAATATGTTTCTAAAGAATCCAATGTTTCTGGTATTTCAATCCCGCTTGTTAATCCTTCATCTACGACTTTAGGCTGATTAAACACATCATTGTTAACAAATCCTAAAGTTAAATGTAAGTGAAGAGCTTTAGCTTTTTGCGCATCGGAAAGATCATCGGAATATGTTATAAATTTAGTACTCTCGGGATTTTCCTTAAGAGTCTCTTGTCTAAGTTTTTCTCTAAACTCTCTGACTTTTTGACTATCTACAACTAAATAATATGAAACTTTATCTTTAGCTGAATCTTTTTTATCTTCTTTAATAACTTTGCCAATTCCTTTTACAACCAAATCATTAATTTCACCCATTTCTGCAAGAGCTTGTTTTACAAAATCGGGATTTTCTTTCATTATTTTTGAGTCTGTTGGAGGCATTATGGATAGATGATGTCCTTCCCCTCTTCTTTGAACTAAAGTATTTTTTAACCCAGTAACTCCCTCTTTTTCTTCTATAGCTGCAATTACTGAATCAAGATTAGTTGAGACTGAAACACCTAAATGATTTACTCTATTTATTTCTGGGATTACTACCTCTTCAGCTATTGTTTCTTTAACAACAGTTTTCTCAACTTTTTTAGAACTTTTAACAAGCCCATATAATTGACCAAGAACTCTATTTGCTTGCCCTTCATACTTTGCAGTAAAATCTTCTAAGAATTCTGCTCTTATATCATTATTTGTAACTTCTTTTCCTTTAGCAATTATTTCACGTAGTTTATCCATAATAATATTTTTTTCTTCGTCTTCTTTAAATCCTAAACCTTCAAGCCCTGATGAAATTTTTTCTGAATCGTATTCGATAGAATTGCCCACAACTCCATAATCAAGAAGTGCTTTTCTAACATCATGCGGAATTTCTACTTCTTTCATAAGATTATTTTTCTCAGTAATGATTTTATTTGAATAAGTGCTTTCAAGATAAAGTCCATTAACTCTTGGCCCTAAATCCCCTTCTCCCAACTTGTGTGCTTCTTCTATAGCACTTGTCCACTCTGAATTATACTCAATTCCCATTTGTGCTACAACAGCTCGTGCTTTTTGCTCGGTTGATAAGTCGTCCCATTTTTCGTTTGGAATGTAGGATTGGGTGATGCCTATTTTAATTTTATCGAGGAGAGGAGATTGAGAAGATTCTTTAGCAGTTTCCTGTTCCGCAGGTTCTATATCTCCAAATAAAGATGATTCTGGAACGCCTCTAAGCAAAGAGTTCTTTAACACTACACTTTCAACATCAACACCATTGTCTTCTAAAATGTTTTTTGCATATGGTAAAGTTTCTGATGGAGGACGAAAATGCCCTGAACCATTATTAATTTCTACAAGCACCCATTTTCCATTTCTTTTTTCAAAGACAATTTCACCAGCGCCGTAAACATTTCTCCCTTTACTTAATTCTGAATGTGCAGCTCGACCAGTAATTACTCCTTTCAAAACTTCTTCGTCAAATACCATTTCACCGTCTGCATTGATGATGTAAATAAATTTAATTATATTTTGTTCCTTTTTTTCTACAATTTGCTTTGCATTTTTTTCCCATCCTGAATTTAATTGATAATCATATATTTCAACTAATTTAAGAAGCAGTTCTTTTTCTTTTTCATTATATTCATTAGAAAGTTGAGTCTTGGTTTTTATATTGGAATCATCGGATTTGATTGGAGCATCCCTTATTGTAATTCCCTTTTGAGCTAATAGTTGTTTTATATCTCCTCTAATAGATTCAATCTTCTTTTTATTTATTTGATAACCTTTTTGTAAACTTATTAATTCTTTATATAATAAACTTTGAGGATCTAAACTTGATATAAGATTAGGTAAATTTTGTAAATAATTAGAGAATCTCTTTTCATTTTGTTTTATCATCTGAAATTCTGCTTTATTATATGCAACATGGTTAGAGAATTCTTTTATTTTTGTTTTTCCTGTCTCTGGATCGTATTCGGTTACGGAAATTGAAAATCTATCTAGATCTGGATTATTTAAGTATTCTGTTAATTG
This sequence comes from uncultured Methanosarcinales archaeon, assembly GCA_964479425.1. Lineage (GTDB taxonomy): Archaea > Nanobdellota > Nanobdellia > Woesearchaeales > CAYSVS01 > CAYSVS01. Next base: position 35,356 of record CAYZMD010000002.1, read on the forward strand.
TTCTAAAGTTTTGAATCTCTCAGGATTATCATAATTTCTTCCTTTTTTACCTGGTTTTTTATTTGTTTCTTGTATTGCATCCATCATTATATGGTCTAGGTCTAATACAGATCCTTCATCAAAACCAGCATATTCAAGACTACGTCTTTGCTCAGATTTTACATCAAAATTAGGAGATTCTTGTCTCGAAATTTCATAATCCCTTATTTTAGAAATTCTTTCTTTCATTAAATCAAAAACTTGAACTCTTTGTTCTTGAGACAACATATAGGATTTTTTTACTTTTGCTACTTCCGGATTTTGATTAAGATAATCCTGAAAACTATTAATCATATTTTCTAAATAAGATTCACTAAAGTCGCTTACTGAATTTAATTTATTATTTTTATTTATTATTTGTTTTTTTTCTTTAAACTCTTTCCAAAGAGCTTGGTTTCTAAAATTCTCATATTCAATAAAAGATTTTGCAGATAATATTTTAAATGGGTCTTTAATAAATTCTGCAGGCATATTTTCAATATTTGGTGAGGTAATAATTCTTATAATAGAACCATCAAGTATTGCCTGATGTATCCCATTAACTACTTCCCAATCTTCTTTTGTATACGCTTTATTATCATTATTAAAATCTAGCCCGTTATTTGATTCTGAAGATTTGAGAATAAATCTATATTCTGATCCACTCGGTAAAAGCATGCTATATACTATCTCTATATCTTTAATTTGTGCGAATTCTCCAACACTTTCACCTACAGCCCATTTCATAAAATTAGCGTCAATCCTACCTGATAATTCTATAGATGCACCATCTATTAATCCATCCTCTATTGCTTTTTGATACTTTAAGGCCTGGTTCCTATTTGCTTTTGTGGAACCATAAGCCAATCTCGGATATTTTTTAACTTCATATACAAAAGGTTTCCCTTTATCGATTGCAATATCAAAACTAATTTTTGATTTAGTTGCTTTATCTGGAGCATTTGAAAAATCGCTTTTTCTAAATGCAAAGTATTCTAATGATATTTCATCAAAATAATCAACATTTACTAAATTTTGAGATAACAGTGTTTGGTATCTTGAAATAACAAACAGAACACCATCTAAAGCAGTATATTGTCTTGATTCCTCTTTATTTTTCAATGCAGAATCTATTAATTTATTATTAGACTCTATTATCTTCTCTATAGATTCTGCCCTTAGCCCCTTTTCCCGAAGTAAAACCTCTAAGTTAACGAGAGCAATTCTTGTTTCTTTTTCTTTAAATTGAACTATGTCTACTATTTTTGTTAAATCACTTAAATCTGAACTTAAAGATGGATTTATGTTTTCTAACGCTCTAAATCTTCTTTTGGTGTTTGACGAAGAAAGCACGTGAGTATCATATTCATTAAGACTACTTTCTTCTTGTATAAGTATTTCATCGATTTCGTGTTTTATAACTAATTCTAATATATCTGTCATATCTGATTCATGATTTTCTTTTAAATTAGAATTCAATTTTATATAATCAATAGTTACTATCCAATTATCTCCTTTTTTACTAATTTGAGTAATTGTTGGAAGTCGACCTACTACTATTTCAATATTATTTGTTAATTTTACTTTTCCTTCTTTCAAAAAAGAAGTAGAATCAAAATTATTCATTAACTCATTAGTTTCATCATGAACTTTGCTTTTCAAATTTTCATTTGTTTTCAAAGCATCTCTGGCAATTTGTAAATTTAAAGCTTCCTCACCTAAATATGAAAAAGAAAATGTAGTTTGAACTTCAGCGTCAACCGTTGGTGCTGACTCTACAGTAATAGTTTCTGAGGCTATGTCTTTTTCAGAAATTAATTGTTGTTCATTTTTAATATTCTTTAATCTCTCGTCGATATTATCAGTTGGTTCAGTGATTTCATACCCTTCTTCTATACCATTAATCACATGTTGATTCTCATCAAAATAAGGTACCCAAATTTGACTACCTGCTTCTTTTTTCAATACAAGAATCATAGGCTTACCTAAATTATAAGCAAAGTGCATCATGCCACCTTCTACAGTAACCACTTTATCTGAATTTTTTACAAATTGATTTGTATAACCCTTGGAAGGACCTGGAAGAACATGAGCATGTTTTCTTTGTTCAGGTGTTAACATATCATAAACTTGCGTTGCAATATCTTCTGTTCCCCATATTTTATCATTAGGAGAAATAGCAATAAATTCTCCGCTATCAATTAATTTCCCTATGTCTTTTGATAATTGATCTAAGCTAGTATATCCTTTATTATATCTTTGACCACCAAAGCCATTAAACAAAGTAACTTTACGATTTTCATTATTTTTAGATACAACATTTTTATCCCAATATTCATTAGCTTCAGCGTCCTCTTTAGCAACAATAAAATTATCAGTAACTGGCTGCTGAGTGCCAACTCTCATTGGTAAGCCTAAATATGCTAGCATTTTAGAACCTGGTGAATATACATTTGTTTTATCTTCAAATTGAATATCTGCTCCATCAATATCTAAATCTACTGAAAAAGAAACTTGAGCCATATTCATTTTTATTGGAGCTTTCTTTTCTTTGACAATCTTATCCATTTCATTCAGACCACCATAGAAACTATCAAATTGAACAGTCATATCATAATCATTATTCTTAAAATCCTCTTCCATTAAAGAGAGCTCTTTTGTTTCAAATTTTTCTGATTGGCTATATAATTTTGGCCTATTCGTATAAAGAATAATTTTTAAATTTGGATACTTATCTTTTAAAGCTTGAATTAAGTTTGCAACCCTGATAAGTTCATCTCCCATACCATCGCGAATTTGATGATATACTGCCACAGTATTACCTTCTCTAAGAATTCTATCAAAATTATTTACATCATCAAAATATGAGTAAGGAATGTTATGTTTTTTAGCATACTCTTCATTTAATTCCACATTTTCAGATTGTGCTTTTAAAGATAATGCTGTTACTATATTTTTTTCAGAAATAAAACCAACAGGAATTGACTCCTCTAATAACTTTTGAAGTAATAAATTAGCATTCGAAGACGAGTATAAATCAACAATATTATCATATATTAAGTCTAATACTTTTTTCTTAACTTCTTTATAGTCGGGGTTAGACAAAGCATCAACTAATAATTCTGCTTTATTTGGCATTTTTATTAATATTTTGAATGCTGCATTTGAGAGCTTAGGATCTTTTAAGTTTTTAATCATAGAATTAACTACTCTTTTATTAATAGAAGGATCAATAGCAGCCCAATGTTCTATAACGCCTTCAAGACTTTCTTGTGATTTTTCATTTTCAAAATCTTCACTTAATCCAATAATTAAATCGCCCAAAAGCCTGTTGCTCTCTAAAAATTTATAAGTAGTAAAGTAAAGATCTCCTCCCAATGACATTTGAGAAAATCTGCTTATTAACTCATTAATTAACTTCTTATTTCCTACTCTTGCAATCCCTTTGATAACAGAATCTTGAAATGAACGGCTTGCTTTTTCTTTCATTAATAATTCTTCAAGAAGCGGTGCTGCATTATCTCCACCCAAAAAAATAATTTGTTCAATAATTATATCAAGGTAGCTGTACTTAAGAGAGGAGCTAGGTACATTAGGGTTAAGTGTCTTAGCCTGGTCTATTAAAATGTCAAGAGATTCTGGAAAATATCCTAAGCCTCTAATAGCTATACGCCTTATATCTTCTGAATCATCATTCAATAATTCTTTATACATTTCAAAATCACGATAACCAAGGTTTAGCAAATATCTAGCAGCTGAATCTCTTGTTTCCGGGTCTTTAACAGCATCTACTAATATTTTTAAAGCCAAAGGATCTTTAAATTTTTCAAAATATTCAGCAGCAGCATAAACTGCATTATATTTATATTCTGGATTTAACGCTACGTTCTGTAAGATTTCTATAACTCTATCGTCTTGGAATGGGATTGAAGACAAGGCCGAAATAATATTTTTATTATCTATCTGATTTTGACCATACATTGAAATTAATATATTCCATTCTTTTACATTTGCATCTTGCTCCATTGCCAATATTGCTACTTTTCTTATTTCAGGGGAATATGAATCTGATAAAAATTGCTCAAATAGTGGTCTTGCTTTCTTTGAATTCATACGTTTTAAAACAATTAATGCTTGTTGCTTTTGTACGTCAGTACCAGTTTTTAAGAATTCTATCATTCTATCTTCAGCGACTGAGCCAAATTCACTTAAAGCCCTTAATGAATCATGAGGATAACGTAAATTATCTTCATAAACCTTAGGAAACATTGAGATGATTATGTCAATTGCTACAGGGTCGCCTATTTTTTTAAATATATCAATTAGATCAGAATTATCAATAGAATCAATATTTTCAATTAATAAAGAAATAGCTGGTTTTCCAATTAATTCTAAAGCATCCTTAGCTCTCCATGATTTTCTGCCCTTTGTTTTTAGTACTTCTACAAGTTGTGGAATTAAAGTTTCGTAATTTAATTCGTCAACTTCAATGCCAGCTTCTTTTACCTTCTCTAATATTTGTTCTTCAAGAGATGGTTTTGATTCTGTTCTTTTATATTCAGCGATTGCTTGATTTCTTTCTTCAATGGTTTTTAAAGAAACAATTTTGTTAATATCATCACCAGACATCCTAGCTAATTGCCAATATATTGCTCTTACTTCTTTAAAATTTCCTTCAAAATTATAAAAATAATCACGTAAAAGAATACGCCTAGTATCTCCTACACTTTGTGATGAAATTTCGATTTCAGAACCAGTAAAATATAATTCTGAATACGTTCTTTTTAATACATCAGAAACATAATTATTATTCTTAGGGTCCAATGATAAATCTAAGAGAGTTGCATATACTCTTGAAGGATTATCTAATATCCTTAAAGCCTCAATTGCTTTTGTCTTTTCTACGCCGTAAGAAGGTTCAGATAATTTATTAAACAATTCATTAATTGTATTTTCATAGCTTTTACTAGTATCGATTCCAGCTTCGTTTGCCAATTTTATTATTTGTGCTTCTTTATCCTGGGAATTTATACCTACAATATTTTCAAGTAAACTTTCAGAGGCTTTTCTTTGATTATCAGTTATTATTTTTCTCTCAAGAATGTAAGCTTCTATTTGCTTGTCAGTTATTATTTCTCTATCAAAAGCGTAAGCTTCTGTTTCAGCTTCTTCAATAATAGCTTTCTGATCTGCAATCTTCTTTTCCAAATCTGAGATTTGTTCTCTATTACGCCAATTTTGAAATCCGTTGTATAAATTCTGTAATGTGCCAACTCCAAATAGACCAACTTTTGCTGTTGTTGATACTTTTACTTCTGCAAGTTCTTTTTCTAATTCATTAATTATTTTTTCGATGTTATCAGTTGATTCTGTTTGTATTAAACGTGAGGCTTCATCTTGGATTTTATATCCTTCTTTCTCTTGTTCAAGGTTAAATTGTAATTGTTCTAAATATTCTATTGCTTGTTTCGCATCATCTTTAGAATAATATACCAATGATTCTTCTGTTTGTGTTTCACGTAAGTTATTAACAGCTCTAATTCGTGAATCGACATTATCTAATGAAGTTTCTAAGCGCCTTTCTAGTGAATTACTACGAATTAATCTATCAGCGCTTTCCTGAACATCTTCATTTTCACTTTCTAACATTTTATCAAAAGATTTTACTTCAATATTTTTTCCTTTTTCTTGAGATAATTTTTGAACTAATTCTACTTTATCTCTAGGAACATATAATACTAAATTATCAGTATCAACGCTTTCTATACCACGTTCACCTGGAATAGTTGATGCAACTTTGACTGTTTCACCTTCATGTCTAATTCCATATAATATTGAGAAAGGATTACTTATTAACTCTTTTTCCAAATCACTTAATTCATTCCAGCCTTCTATTCTATTTATTAATAAATTAATTCTTAGTTCTAAATCCTCTTGAGTATATCGCCATTCTCCCCCTCCAACTCTTTCTCCCCTAGCAAATTTTTCTTTTGTTGCAAGCAAATATGATAACTCAAACTTACCTGATTCTGGACTCCATCCTTCTAAACTGTCTGATCTTAAAGCATAATCAGTGCCCCGATCTATAAAACGGGCTTCTACTACTGAAACATAATTTTGACTAACTCCCGCTATACCCCCAACTAATTCTCCAGTATAGGTTGTAGATGAGTCTTGCTGACCAAATGGTACTAATCCATTATCTATAATATTTAGTAAACTTCCTGAACCTGAACCATGATAAAAATTAGGTTCATTTTCCTCTTTGACAATATCTTCCAAAGCTTTCTTAACTGGTTCTTCAGCTTTAATCTTTGAATTTAATCCAGGCAAGACATTATTTTGATAATTGTAACTTGCAATCTCATTTACTTTTTCTAAATAAGGTTGTAATATTTCTAATGGCAAACCATTTGGATATTTTTGTTTGAATTTTGTAATATCATCATCTGTTAAAATATTTTTAGCATCACGACTTGGCACTTTATATAATACGTTTTCAATGTCTTGAGGATTATCATTTAAGAATGCTAATATTAATTTTAATTCTTGATCTTCAAATTGGGATTTCTTATTATCTTCTGTTTGAAGATAGCTCTCATCATTGTCTTGGATATTTTGTTGCTTTTTATTTTCTAATAATTGATTATTAACTTCTTTAGCAATTGCTTCTTGCTCTGCAATCTGTTTTTCCAAAGCTGCAATTTTATCTCTGTTACGCCAATTTTGAAATCCGTTGTATAGATTTTGTAATGTGCCAACTCCAATGAATCCTATTTTGGATGTTGTTGAACCTCTTATTCTTCTAAGTTCTTTTTCTAATTCATTAATTTTTTCTTCGATGTTTTCAACATCCTGTTTTGAATCAACAAATACACCAGCGTCTATTAATACTGTAATTTCTTCTTCGGTGAACCCTCTTTTTGTCAGAATATTTTTTATTTCTTCAATATTTTCTATGTCAGCATCGTAAGCATTCTGAAGGCCTATAGCTTGTAAAGTAGAAACATCTCGTCCAAGAACACTTTCTGCCCATGCCTTTCGTGATGGATGTCCATTAAATTCATCACTAACTACTTCTGTCTTGGCAATTACTTTATTGACTACTGGACTTGCTCCTGAATCAATAATTGGTTTTAATGAAACTATTCCTAATCTTTTCAGACTTCGTTGAGCTGTATCTCGTACTATCAAAACATCATCTGTTAACATTTGTTTAAGATAATCAACAATATTCAATCCATCAAATTTGCCTAATTCTTCGGCTACTGCTATTCTTATCTTAACAGAATCATGATTTATATTTTTCAATACATTATTAAGAACTAAAGAACCATATTTAGAACTTGAGAATAAGGCGCTTAATACAACAGCATCGTCTATATCTGTTAAAAGTTTATTCATAAGATCTGGTCTAATTGTAAGTTTTCCTAAAGCTACAGTAGCTAAAATTCTAAGATTTTTATCATCACTATTTGCAGCATATTCATAAACAGGTTCATATTTACTAGGGGGGATGAAAGTCATTACGGTCATAGCTACACGAGAAAATTCAATATTACTTCCATAAATTATATTTGGCAATAGGCTAAGAATATCATCAAGATTACCTAATTCATTTATATCCCAAAACTTCCTTCTTAATAATTCAAGAGCCCCTTTTACTACCTTAGGATTATCAGATTTTAAAGCTTCAATAAAATGATTTAAATTTGCTTTCTTCAAATCAACCAGTAGAGTCAAAGCTGGTATCTGAGTCTCCTTATTTTGTAAGAATGGAATTATATCTTCTTCTATTTTATCGTACTTATTTGATTTAATTACATTAATTGCTACATCAGACAAATCAGTAGATAACAAAGGAAAAATCAATTCTCTAACCTGATCTGGTTCAATAGATAATTCTGTAAGTGTCTGTAAATTATTTTTTTGCTTTATTGCTTCTTTTATTAATTCAATATTAGAATCATAATTATTAATCAGTTTTCTCATTTTCTCAAGTGAATTCTTTTTTTGCAACTTATAGAATTCGTCTTGAAGGGCTAGTAAAATTGCTCGTTTCTGAAACATTATTTGTTGCGATAATTCAACAGTGCCAAAACCCTCTTTATTTTGTTCTATTGACAATGAAGATTCTTTATACCTTTTTTTTGAAGAAGGCTCCTCTTTTCCTACTCCCCATGTACCTGATGCAATTTCTCCTTCATTATCAATAATTAAATTTCCTTCACTATCTAATTTTACATATCTTGCTTTAGATGTGGGTTTCTCTTTAGTAAAGTCAATATCTAAAAGACTCATTTTTCCGGTATCTAACCCCTTAGCCTCGGTATCAATTCCAAAAATGGTAACATCAGTTCCATCCTCTGATTTTAGAGAAACTTCTTCAATGCTTGAAACATCTAATCTTGCCCATTTCGAATTATGTCCAAAAATAAAATTATTTGTTCCTGAAGAATCTACTAATCTTTGAATTTTTTTAGGACTCTTATGAACCTCGTTATCTATAGGAAAATGAGTGATAAAAATACCATTAACCTTTGCTCCATAATCTAACGATTCTAAAAATTGATATAATTTAAAAATTTGAGAATCAGGATTTGTTAAATCTTTTGCGACTATTGTTGCTAATCTACTACCCAGTTCTTCATCTCCAGATCTTCTTCCTGATAATATATTAGATATATCATTTAATCTTTTATAATCTGAAGAACTTTTATCCTTTTTTTGATCTATTAAATTTTTCTCTTTTAACAAAATCGCATTAAAAACTGCTCTATATGATTCTAAATAGTCATCTGGTGTCAAATATTCTGGATTAAAATAAGAATCTTCTCTAACTTTTTCAAATTTGCTAAAATCAAAATTGTCTTCTTTATCCATAGCTGCCTTAATTGAACGAAGAGTTCTAAGTGCTTGAACATCGTGATTTCCAATCAAAAATAAAACTTTAACTCCTGCATTCTCAGCTCTTATTTTAAAGTCGTTTAAAAAATCCAATGCAGTCATTTTATTGCCATCTGCATCTAGTATGAATTCACCATTTCTTTTAACATCTGAAAAGAAACCAGGTCCGTCGTAATCTCCATTAAAGACTACTGTTGAAACT
>CAYZMD010000003.1:0-14679 GCA_964479425.1 uncultured Methanosarcinales archaeon
AATTAAAATGAATAAGATGTTCTGCCTTTTTAGATGGGATTGATTGAATTATTCTAAACATAGATTCTGTGTTGGCGCAGTCTGTATTGTAATATTTACCATCTGATACAGGTGATTTCAGTTGGTGACAAATTGTCACCATCTCACTTCCTTCATCCTTTTACCTTTTTTTAAAACTCTCCAATATATTTGAGGATCTTTACTTTCTGTTAAAATTAAAATAACATCAATTACAGAAAAATACCATTCATCATTAAACCAAATTCTTCTGATGTTTTTATGCTCAAAAACACAAAATGTTTTTGGCACACCAGAAATCTTTGATTTCTCTGTGTCTTAAAAGATAATAAGAGCATTATTTTTATCAATTTTTACATAACCACAAGAATATAGCAGTCAAACTTGTTTATATACCTTACGCGCACCTGTCCAGTGTGTCCAGTGGAGCCGAAGGCGTAACTGGACGCCAGGAACGAAGTGACAGGATGTCCAGTGCTCGTAAGAGTATTAGACGTCAAGAACACTAGTGACAGGATGTCCAGTGGTGACTGAAAATTTAATTATAGATGTTGTTATCTTTTTTTCTTATTATCCCGTTGACTTAAATCATATGTGAATGTAATGTTTTTACCAGAAATTGATTTTAATGTTTCTTGAATTCCAAGACCGTCTATAACTTCATCATAGTTTTTATTCTCTTTTATCCTATTATACATATGCATTACTTCATTGTCAGTAAGAAGAGAAAAAACTATTGCGGGATCTATTTTTATTTTTGAACTATCAAAAAAATTATAGACTTGCTCCATCATTAATGTAATTTTTGGTTCAGGATTTTCTTTATAAATTTCACCGTACATATAATCTCGAACAGCTTTCAATTGTTTTGCAACGTCACTATCTTTAAAACTAATAAAGCCTTTTTCCTTAGATTCCAGAACTAAAGCACGAATACAATTAGTTCGTCTCTCGTCTAAAGTTGAACCTAAAGCCTTAATTTTGGGAACATCATTTAAAAAATGTTTACCAGAACTAATTGCATCTTCAATGTCTGCAGTTAAATAATCAATTTTATCAGCATTAGCAACAACAGCATATTCATGAGGTTTATTATCATAAATACATGTCATATTTTTTCCAAGAGAATGAAGAGACATCCCCTCTAAGGTTTCATACGTTAAATTTAAATTTTCAATAATCTGTGCGACGACTAATCCAAAGTTTGGGTGGTTGTATTTTTTTCCTGAAACTTCAGAAAGAAACTTTTCACCGTGATATCCAAAAGGTGCTTGACCTATGTCATGGCCAGCAGCAATCGCTTCACATAAAGAAACGTTTAATCCAAGCAGATTAGCAATTATTCCAGATATTGCTACAACCCCTTCAGTATGACTTTTACGATTTCTAAAATGTGGATTAAGAGGATAATGAACAACCTGAGATTTATGCATCATCCTTTTACTTGCTTGAGACATAGATAAAGCATAATAATCTGATTTATATGGATCTGAAATACCATAAAGACTAGAATTTATTGGAGAGTTAAGCCGCCCTTTGCTGTTTTTTACGTCAAAAGCTTTCATAATATTGTTTAGCAATATATAATAATAAAAAGGTTTGTGTTATTAAAAAGATACAAAACGTAATTATCTAACAAAAACTATATAAACCCTTTTTCTTTATTTTATCTCATGAAAGCAAATATCGGAACTAATCTAAAAGATAAAAAACAATTCACATTTAATCTTAATAAACTAATCAAGCACTTTGCATGCTTCGGAGGAAGTGGTAGTGGAAAAACAGTCATGAGTAAAGTTATAATTGAAGAGGCTGTTAAACAAAAAATTCCATGTATTGTTGTTGATCCACAAGGAGATTTAGCGTCACTAGCCCTTTCGGATGATGATATTTTCAAAGCTAATGTAAAAATTTATACTCCGGCAAGTTCAAAAGGAATTCCTTTGAGTATCAATCCATTAAAATTACCCGAGAAAGGAATAGATAAAGAAGACAGCATAAGTATAATAAGTTCAATTGCAAATTCTGTTTGTGGACTAATTGGATATGATTTAGACAAAGATAAAGGAAAACAAGCGCAAGCAATTATTTATCATGCATTAGAATCTGCTTACAACAATCAATATGAAATGAATGATTTTAATAATTTAATAAAAATACTCGAAGATCCAAATCAAGAAATGATTGATTCAGGATTCATGGAAGAAAAAAGCCTTAAAGATATAATCAAAAAATTAAGATTTCTAACTATTGGAGAAAAAGATTTATTGTTTAACAGTGGAGTTAATTTAGATATAGGAAAACTTCTAAAAAATGATATAAGTGTTATTTATTTAAACACATTAGCAGGAAAAAAAGAAAAAGAATTCTTTGTATCAACTCTAGGATTGCAATTATATGAATGGATGCTAACTCATCCAAGTAAAACTTTGCAAGCATTGTTTTTTATAGACGAGATTGCAGATTATATTCCTGCAGGAGCAATAAAACCAGCATCAAAAGAAATTCTAAAACTAATCTACAAACAAGCAAGAAAATATGGTGTTGGATGTATGGTAAGTACACAAAACCCTGGAGATATAGATTATAAAGCATTTGCACAATTTGGGACATGGGCAATAGGCAGATTAACAACAAAACAAGATAGAGAAAAAGTAAAAGAAGCTATGAAGTCAATGGCAGGAAATAAAGTTGACAAATTAGTTCTTAAGATGCCAAAATTAAAACCAGGAGAGTTCTTATTCTTTTGTCCTGATGAATTTGATGATATTTTAGAAATAAAAACAAGATGGCTTTACACAAAACATGAAACCTTAACTGAAGAACAAGTTAAAGAATTAATGAAATTTGAAAATAAAACAACCCAGATTAAGACTAAAATAAAAGATGTAAAAAATGAAATAAAGAGAATAAAGAAATCTCCTTTTAAATATTTTAAAATAAATGTTTCGAGAGATGAATTGACAAAAATTATAGAGAAAAAAAAGAAAAAAATGTTCATATTCTTTGGACCTGAAAAAGAAAAATTAATTAGTAAAGAGATGGTGCTAAAACCAATATATAGAACAACTGTAAGAACTACAAAAAAAACATTATTGGGAAAACAAAAAATAGAAGATTTTAGACTGTTCTTTAACGCAGAAACAGGTAATATAATGCAATTCAAAAAAGGATATTATACAGAGTATCAAGGTATAGACAAATTAAAAGGATTGACAGGAAGAGAATTATCAGCTGTAAAATTACTTAAAGACAAACAAATGACAAATGCTGAAATTTCTCAAGGATTAGGGATAACAGATAGTTTTGTTAACAAAACAATGAACGAACTTATGAAGAAGAAAATAATAAGCTATGCAGGAAAAGAAGGACGGTCATATATTTGGAAAAATATAACTGAAATAGAATATGATAATAAAATTTCTAAATTTCAAAGTAAAAATGCTGAATTAGACAATCATGAAATAGAAGGGAAGACAGAAAATGAGAAAATCAGTATTAAAGAGATAGAATTCTTCATGAGAATGTGGTTTGAAGCAGAAATAATTGAACACGATAAGGTATATTACCCAGTATACGAATTGAAGTTCAGTGGGAAAAATAAACAAAGAACTCAAAATATTAGCGCAGTGACGGGAAGAGCTATATAACTAAGAAGCGAAAACTATATAAATAGAGTTTATAGACTTTGAGTTGAGGGTTAAAGGTATGATAGGATTCATAAAAAAATTCATAAATAAGGTTTTAAAGAATATTTTCAAAAAGAAGAAGCACATTAAGCTAGGGTTATATGGTCCTCCTAATGGCGGAAAGACAACGCTAGCTAATAGAATATGTGAAGATTGGCTTGGAGAAAAAATGGGTAGTGTTTCAAACATGGCTCATGAGACAAGAGAAATACAGATAAAAGAACAAATCAATATAAGATCAAAAGGAAAAGAACTTAGTTTTAATCTTGTCGATACACCTGGAATTGCAACTAGAGTAGACTATGAAGAATTTATCAAAAAAGGCCTAGAAGAAAAAGAAGCAAAAGGCAGAGCAAAAGAAGCAACCAAAGGAATTATCGACGCTATAAAATGGTTAGATGATATGGATTTAGTTATTGTTGTTTTAGACAGCACAAAAGATCCATATACTCAAGTTAATATAACAATAATAGGTAATTTACAAGCAAGAGACATACCGGTGCTAGTTGTGGCTAATAAAGTTGATTTGAAGAAATCAAATTTAAAAAGAGTCAAAGCTGCATTCCCTCAATATGATGTCGTTGGGGTAAGCGCAAAGCACGGGAACAACGTCGATGAATTTTACGAAGCATTGTTTGTTTTAAGCAAATAAAAAGAGGTGTAAGATGCTATCATTACAATTTATCCCGTATTCACAAATTGAACATTTAACTTCAATAGGCAGAATAAGGAAAATACTTAATTTAGCTAAACAAAAAAATATTGTTTTATTACAAGGTAGACTAAAAAAAGAAGAGGAAGCTGAACTAATTAAAACAACAATGGAAGAGATTAATAAAGATTTCAAAGGAATCGAATTAGCAGTAATATATCCAGACGCTAAAGATAAGGAATTCTTCAGTAAAATTAAGAGAGGATTTTTTAATTTAATATTAGGAGATAGACAAGGATTAACTATAATAGGACCTGCTTCAGTTGTTAAAGAAATAAAAAGAGATCCAAATAAAATTCAATTATTAACGTCCGAACAAAAAAAAACAAGGAGAAAAAAGAAGTAAACCAGCTTTTTTAAAAAAACCTGGGAAAAATAAGCGGGCTTACAGCCCACCGGAGAAAAAATAAAATGCCACACCAATGTGTAAGATGTAGTAAATTTTATGACGACGGAGATTCAGCAGTCTTACAAGGATGTAGTTGTGGCGCTAAATTATTCTTTTACGTTAGAAAAGAAAAAATAAAAAAAGCAGAAGAAGTAAGTAAAAAATTAACAGTCGAAGAGAAAGAAAAGATTGAGACTGATATCAAAGAAATAATAGGAAAGGATGAAGAAGATAAACCAATAATTCTTGATTTTGAATGTGTTAATGTTGTAAGTCCAGGAAAATTTGAACTTGATTTAGTAAAATTATTCAATAAAGACAATCCGATTGTATATAAATTAGAAGATGGTAAATATATGATTGATATAGCGCAAACTTTTGAAAATTTTAAGAAAAAGAAATAGTTATTTAAAAGCAATAAGGATTACTTCCATTTCATGACGATAAATAATATCTGCGTTTCTAAATCCTATTTCTTGCATTTCTCTAATTGATTCTTCTACCATTTGTATTACATCGGGATTCTCATCTTCTAAATAATGTTTTGTCCATTCTCCTTGTAAAGACTTTTTTCCAATACTGCTAAAAGCTAACCTAATTTTTCTTAAACGAGAATCTAAATTTCTTTTGTGATTATCTGCATTATTCATTGCATATTTGTCTGCATTAATAAATAATCCTCCCCTCTTGAGCACTCTATATGCTTCGATTAATACTTTATTTCTGTACTCACTTCCAAAGTTATGTAATGTAAAACCGGAAATAAAGGCATCAAAAGATTCGGATTCCGATTTTTGAAGATATAATAAAGCATCAGCTTCAACAAATTCTAACCGTCCTTCTCCAAAATAACCATCAAGACTAAATTTTGCCTGTTCAATCATCACTGGTTCATTATCAATCGCAATAATATTTGAATGCGGATTAGCTAAAAGTATTGCGGAAGTTGTGTATCCAGAACCGCTTCCAATTTCCAATATTCTCATAGAATTATTATCAGCTATTATATCTCCAACACCTTTTCTCATCACATCATAATGAGGACATACTAATCTAAACATATCATATTCTTGTCCGATATTTCCTTTAAATCTCTTCATACTTAATCACCCTGCCAAAATATGGTCTTTTTCTCAATATAAGATACTAAATAGAACAATACAGCTCCAGCAAATCCAATAACAAAAAGTGCCGCAAAAACCTTTGTAGTTTCTATATAATAAGAAGAGACTTGAATAATATATCCTATGCCTTTATTTGAGCCCACAAATTCTCCGATAATTGCTCCTGCAATAGCAAGCCCTATCGTAATCTTAAATGCTGAAAATAAATATGGTAATGAATTTGGAAGTCTTAATTTCCACAATGTTTTAATTCTGTTTGATGAAAATGATTTAAATAAATCTAATAATTGTTTGTCAACAGCTCTTAATCCTTTGGTTAAGTTTACCAATGTTGGAAAAAAACACAAAATTGCAGAACAGATTATTTTTGATAAAAGTCCTGTTCCAAACCATAATACTAGTAATGGTGCAATAGCTATCACTGGACTGACTCTAAGACCAATTATGTAGGGATAAAGGCTATTCTCGACTGTTTTTGAGTGAATAAATATTACAGAAAAAACTAATGCCAAAATATTTGCAATCAAAAATCCGACAACAGCTTCAAACATAGTAATGGATGTATGATATATCAAATCAGTTAGATTAGTGAATATTTCAATTATGATTAGAGATGGGCTTGGCAAAATGTATTCAGGAATGTTTAATGCTATTACAAATAGCTCCCAGACTAACAAGATAGAAAGAAATATTAAGATTGGACTAATTGGCTTTATTATTTTATTTTTTTTCTGATGCATCGTACTATCCTCTGAAATTTTTCTGTGTTTTTTATGTCAATACCCCTAATCTTTGGAAGATCAATTTCTATAATATCCTTCACCTTCCCAGGATTTTTAGATAAAATTACTACTTTATCTGATAAAAAAACTGCTTCTTCTATCGAGTGAGTTACAAAAATTATGTTAGATAAAAAATTGTTATTTTTCCATATTTTTAACAATTCAAGATTCATGTGTTCTCGTGTTAACTCATCAAGAGCATTAAATGGTTCATCCATTAATAGAATTGAAGGGCTTGTACTTAGCGCTCTAGCAATTGAAATCCTTTGCTGCATTCCTCCACTTAATTCATTAGGATAAAAATGTTCAAAATTTTCAAGATTTACTAATCGCAATAATTGTCTGATTTCTTTAGGATTAGATTTTCCCTTGATAATCTCCTGAGCCAAACCTACATTTTCAAAACAATTCCTCCAAGGAAGAAGATTTGGATTCTGAAAAATTATACTCATCCTCTTTTTTTTAGCTTTTTCTGATTGTGGATTGTCGTCTATAACAACAGACCCCTCTGTTTTTTCTATTAAACCAGCAAGTATTTTTAGTAGCGTTGTTTTTCCACAACCACTAGGACCAATTATGGAGACAAATTCTCCTTTATTTATCTCCAAATTTACATTGTTTAAAACAGCTAAATCATTATATGATTTATGCAAATTTTTAATCTGTATCATTTATCTTTTCTTCCGGAATAAATTGATTAGTAAAAACTTCATCAATATCAATTGTTTTTTTCATTGTTCCTTGCTCCAAGAACACTTTTTGCATTCCTTGCCATGTATCCTTATTCATTAATCCAATCTGTTCATTATTTTTCCTAAGAAGATCTAATGATGCTTTCATCATTTTTTCCTCATGATCCAAATCTAATCTATCAGAATATACTATTGTATGTTTAGCAGCTTTTTGAGGATTATCATATGCATAATTCCATCCTTTGATTGTTGACTCAACAAATCTTTTTACTAAATCGGGATTATTCTTAATCATTTCTTCTGATGTGAATAAAGTATCTCCATAGAATTGAATACCATAATCATAGGGACTGATTAGATTAATATCATATCCTTTGTTTTTTACAGTGATTGGCTCATTAATAACATACGACGGCCATATATCAATCTTTTTGTCAAAAAAAAGACTTAAATCAACTTTAATTGGAATTTCGTTTATAGCATCTGTACTTAATTCTAGTTTTTTCATCATGGCCCTATATTGAATTTCTGAATCTCTACCGGTTTTGATTCCAATTGTTTTTCCGATAAAGTCTTTTGGCTCAGTTATATTTGTTTCTTTTAAGGACATATAAGATATTGGAGTTTTTTGATATATTGCAGCTATCGCTACTATTGGTACTCCTTTTTCACGTGCAAGAAGAATCTGATCAGCACCTGTAACTCCAAACTGTTCCTTTCCACCAGCTACTATTTGTATTGACGGAAAGTCTACTCCTCCCTGATTTAAGTTTACATCAATATTATTTGTTTCATAATAACCTTCTTGATCTGCGCTGTAATATCCTGCAAATTGTGCCTGATGTATCCATTTTAATCTTACATCTACGTTGTCCGTTTGAGAATCACTTTTCTGTGTTGTGAGTATTAAAAATAGCCCTACCATAATAATCAATCCGATTATAGGAATTATTCTTTTTAGTTTCATTTTATTACCTCTTTTGTGTGCTTTTGCACCTACTTAGTAGTATGTTAGAATACACTTAAAGTTGAGTATACCACTACAGGTACACCTATTAGAAAGATTTATAAATTTGGTAATATTGATGTATTGTATGGACTTGACTGCATTAAAAGAAACAGGATTTACAGAAGGAGAAATAAAAGCCTATTTAGCATTGCTTGAATTAGGCTCGTCTACAATAGGTCCTATTCTTGAAAAATCAGGAATAACTAAATCCATCATATACAGAATTCTTGAGAAATTAATAAAAAAAGGATTAGTGTCTTACATTATAAAAGAAAAAACAAGACACTATCAAGCAGCGCAACCAAACAAAATTCTTGATTATGTTGATACCAGAGAGAAAGAATTGCAAGAGAATAGAAGTAAAATTCAGAAAATGATTCCTCAATTAATATTAAAACAAAAAATGGCTAAAAAAAGTGAAGCCACCATCTACGAGGGATTTAAGGGGTTGATGACTGCGTATGAGAATAGATATTCTAAATTAAAAAAAGGCGACGAAGTAGTTCTTTATGGGCTTCCTCCTGAACAGCCTGGGTTTCATCATGCTTATTGGAAAAAGAATCATATGAGATTATCTAAAGAAGGAATAAAATGCAGAATGCTTTATCACCCTGATGTTACTGATGAAAATCTTAAAAATAGAAATAGTTACAAATTATGCGAAGCCAGAAGAATGCCTTTTAATACTGAATCTCCATCGTGGGTCATGATATATAAAGACGTAACCTTAATTGCAATTCCTCAAGGAGAGATGCCTTTTGCTTTTGAAATAACTAGCAAACAAGTAGCAGATTCTTTTAGAAATTATTTTAATTGGTTCTGGAAACAGAGTAAAAAATTAAAAAAATAAGAAATAAAATTAATCATAATCCATAACTATTCTACTAATGTTACTTATCAAAGTTGACATGTCCTTTAAATTAGTAACAATCTGAGCAATTTCAACTTTATTATTATTCTTAAAAAAGATATCAAGCTCATCACTGAATTCTCTTCTAAATGTATTAATACTATCAGCTAAAGCAATATCCTTGTTAAAATAAGCCTTCATAACATCTAAATAAGCAGATTCCATCTTCTTATAGATATCTTTAATTTCATCATGCTTACTCATCTTATTATTTGTTAATATTTCACTAATATTTTTTGAATGATCAGCCAGATTCTCAAGATTAACTGCCAAATACCATAAAGCGTGCGCTTGAACAGCATTGATATTGAAGCTTTTACTAATATTTCTATCTTTCAAAGCAGACTTAATTATTCTATATACTAAAAAATATTGTCTGTTAACGTCATAATCTCTAAAAACAATACTTTCATGTAAATCTTGACCATCTAATGCTGAAATGCTATCTTGAAGAATGCTTCTTACAATCATATCCATTCTTCGTATTGTCTTTTCAATTGACAAATCTGCTACATTTAACAAATCATTTGCTACAATCTTTGTAGATGTTTGTTCTGCAATTTCTAAAGCAACAAAGTCATGCAATATCCTTCTTATGTCCTTAGCACTTTTATGTAACTCTTTACCTATGATATTAATAGTATTATAATTATTAATATAAGCAGAAGTAATTTCTCTTTGAACTGTGGGCATCTCTTTATTATCTACAGTAATAGTTATTTCCCTTATCTCTTTATTATTTTCTTTAGGCTTAGAAGTAACTATAAGTTCATTATCGTCTGTTTCTGCAATATAAATTAGATCTCCTTTAGCTAACTTATTCTCATCAATCCATTGCTTAGGTAAAGATACTGTATGTGATGCTTCTCCTGATTTTACTAATCTTCTAATATGCAAAATAACCACCTCGGTTTATGAATGATATACATGCCTTTTTAATGGAGTGTATATACAATGCTTTTTTCATTACAATAAGTATATAAACTTTTTGATGTATAGTAATAGTATGTTCAAACACAAGCGAACCCCATTAGAGGTTTGAGAGTTGAACAAATCAAATACAAAGAAATCATAAATCACAAAAAAAGAAAATAAAAAAGAACAACACACATCACGAAAAAAAATAGATAGCGTTGTGGATTAGCGAAATTGAATCTACAAAATTGGCTGAAAGGCCCAACGACTAGCAACAACAAAAAAATTAACGACAAAGACAACAAAAGAGGAATGTCCACAACAAGCATGCGTAAATGTTGCGGATATTCAAAGACCAAACTGAGCGCACAAAAGCTAAATGTTTTGTCTCCCTCAAAATTTTTATTTTTTTTATTATATTGATCGCGTACTCCCTCCCCCCGGGAATCTAAAGATTCCCATTATTTCTTTTTTATTCAAATGAAAGAATTAGGAAGTTCAAAAGATGAACAAGGAAGATCCTATCTTATTGACAAATCTATAACTGCAATAATCACATAAATCGGAAGTACAATTACAACAAGAATAAACAAAAAGAAGAACAGGCGAAACTATTTCTTTTTATAACCAAATACTTTATCATATTTTTTATGATTCATAAATTCTAACACAAATGAAATTATTTTAACTTCATCTCCTACAATAGTATAAATTAATCTCCAATATCCAACAAGATCAATTTTCCATAATCTATCTGTTCCATATCTATTTATAGTTGCCTTAGAAATAACTCTTCTAGAGATGTGTGTTCCACATTGGGGATCTATTTTAAGATTATTTTTAGCTCTTTCAATAGATTTAAGTAACTGGAGATTTTGAGAATTTTCTATTTTCTGCTTTTTCTCTTTAATTTTTTTTTCTGGAGTTCTTGATAATCAGCATCTGCACTTTCCGAAAATTGAATCCAGATTTCTTTATCCATTTTTATGCTACTCTTACAGATTTACTTAGTAAAGATTTTAATTTGGGGTTATTATTGAATATCCAAGTTATACCCTTAGATCCAAGAATAATTTTACCGCTTTTTTCAAGGTAATCTAAAATTAAATTAAGTGTTTGGTGCATAATTTGAGTGGGGAGTCTTCTTTTCAATTCACTCTTGCTAATTACAGTGTCTGCTTCCTGAAGTGTTTTTTCAACTACAAGAACTGTTTTTAAATTTGGATAATGGAGTATTTGTTGTTTCATTTTGTTTTCACCTTTATATAAGTTTATATATATATAAACTTATATATAAAACTTTTGGTCAAAGATTAATTTAGTCCCGCCTCTTTAGTTTTTGGTCTTTTTCTCAATCGAACATAAATGAAGGCTTAAAATAAATTCTGGAATTTTTGACGACCAAAGGAAATTTAAAAATTCGTGTCATTCTAATCATAAAATAGAAAAAAGTATATACAACCGTTATGTTCATACTCAAAGTATATATCTCGCGCCACGAATAACATTAGTATGAGAAAGAATATTAGAAAATGAAATTCAAATCAAAATAACTAATGATGTGTTGGCCAAAACATAAAAGTCCTTTTAAGAAAAGTACTAGCGTTTTATTAAAAACTGCTGACAAATATGCTACAAAAGAAAATATATTCAAACCACGAATACAACCACAATACAAAGCAACTTAATAATCATAATTGAGCAACATCAGAGGGGTTGGCCAAAGGGGATGCCCTTACCAACCCAAAATTATTTATACCCAATTCTTAATCTGTTTCTATTATGAAATTAATAAACGAAAAATTACTGAATAATACATTAAAATTCTTTAAAAATATAAAAAAAGAAGATAAAATAGCAGTTATTCATCATACAGACCCAGACGGAATCTGCTCAGGAGTTATTGTAAGTAAAGCAGTTGAAAAATTAAGAGATGCAAAAATAGATTTGAGATTAAATCAGAATTCATCTGAACTATTTATTTCTGAAGAGACAGTTAAGAGATTAGAAGAGAATGGAATAAATAAAGTTATTATAACGGATATGGGTGTAGACCAGCAGGTTGAAGAGAATTTTGTTGAAAAAATAACAGATTTTGCAGAATTAGTGATTATCGACCACCATAAATTATATAGAGACTTAAATTCAGAAAAAATTACATTAATAAAACCACATATGATTTATGAAGATGTTGATTCTGCACAATATTGCGCGGCAAAATTCTGTTTTGATATCTTAAGTAAAATATTAGACTTAAGCGAATTTGATTGGATTGCAACAATAGGAATAATTGGAGATTGTGGATATAATACATGGAAGGGATTTGTCGACGACGTATTAACTAAATATGATATTGAATTAAAACAAAACGGGTTTGATACAGAGATTGGACAAATTGCAGAAATAATAAGTTCAACAGAAGCATTTGATATAAATAAAGTGGAACTAGCATTTGATATAGTTTATAATGCGAATTCATACAAAGACGTATTGAATTCTGAATTAAAACAATATAAAGAAGATATAGACAATGAAATAAAAATTTGGAGAAATGAAGTAGAGAAAAGAGCCGAAATAAAAGGTAACATAATATATTATCATATAAAAAATCCAAAATACCCAATAAAATCAAATTTATGTACTTTGCTTAGTTTTGATTTTCCTGATAAATCAATAATAATTGTACAAGAATATGATAATGATGAATTAATTACAGTAAGCGCAAGAAGAAGAGACAATAAAATAAAAATGAATGAGTTATTAGAATCTGCAACAAAAGGACTAAAAAGAGGAGGCGGAGGAGGACACATCCCAGCCGCAGGCGGAAGGTTCTTAAAAAAAGATAAGAAAATATTCAAAGAAAGAGTTTTAGAATGGTTAAAGAATACTTAAATTTAGAAGAATGGCAAGAATTGCAAAAAGATATGTCTACTGCATTAGGTATAAAAATAAAAACAATTGATTTAGATGGGAATGCTATAACTAACGATGATCCTTTCTTTTGTAAAGTAGTACAAAATACAGAAAATGGGAAATTACATTGTAAACAAAATTATAAATATTTTTTAAGTAAAATTATCAAAGAGAATAAATCTAGTATGGAAATTGAATGTGATTGCGGAATACATAATATAATGCTACCCATACAGATAAAAAATAAAGTAATTGGTGCAATTGTTGCAGGGTATTACAAAAAAAACATAAAAAAAATAGATACATTATCAAAAAAAATTAATATTGATAAAGAAGATTTACTTTATGAATATAATAAACTTGAAGAAAAAAAAGAGTTTCAAGAAAAGATACTAAGTGTCCTCGCGCACAAAATACCAAAAATACTATACAAGAGTAACATAAATAGCAAAAAGAATTCTGCATTATCAATGTTAAAAGAAATAAGCAATATGCTAAATTCCACTTTAGAAATAAAACAAATTATGACGGAGATTATCAGGTTTGCAGTAAAAAATAATTTTGCACAAGCCTGCAGCGTCGTAACTTTAGAACCATTAAGAAGATATACGTCAAACGAATCAAACATACCTAAACATTACACTGCCTTTGAGACAAAAATAGTAAACGAAATAATAAGAGACAGAAAAATTAGAGGTATAGCAAATATATCAAAAGACAAAAGATTTAATTCAAAATCTAATTTTAATTTATATGATGCGCTTGTAAGTATTCCGATAACAAATAAACATCAAGTTGTTGGTGCTTTAAATATATATTCAGATTCCATTGAAACACTTAAACAAAATCTTGAGTTATTCTCAATAATTGCCAACCAAGCGGGATTTGCTATATCAAATGCCAAACAATATCAAAATATTAAACAAAGTGCTATAACTGATAAATTAACAGGACTGTACAATAGAAGATATTTTATGGATGTTTTAGAACAAGAAATAGCAAGAAGTAATAGATTTGGACATCCAATATCTGTTGCAATGCTAGATATAGATCACTTTAAACATTATAATGATAGAAATGGACATCCGAAAGGCGACAAACTATTACAAGAATTATCTGAAGTAATAAAAAGTAATGTTAGAGATGTTGATACAGTTGGAAGATACGGAGGAGAAGAATTTATTATTGTTTTTCCGGAAATTAAACCTAGCGAAATTCTTAGTGTTGCAGAAAGAATAGTTAAAAGTATAGCAAACACTAATTTTGATAATGCAAAACATCAACCACTTGGCAAAGTTTCAATAAGTATGGGACTCTTAACCTGTATGGATTCTAGCCAAGATGCAAAAGAAATAATTAAATTTGCAGACAAAGCATTATATCAAGCAAAGAACGACGGGAGAAACCAAGTAAGAGCAAGAGTTGTTCTTAGAAAAAATATGGAACCTGTTGACGTGAATTAACTATCTGCCGCTAATGATTTCAACAACGTCGCCGAATTTTAGAAGATGTTCTTTGCCAACCAAC
>CAYZMD010000003.1:14779-42578 GCA_964479425.1 uncultured Methanosarcinales archaeon
TGAATAATCAGTTGACACTTAAGTGGATTTCGCTGACGCTCAATACCACTATCTGTCGCTGATTATTTCAACAACGTCGCCGAATTTTAGAAGATGTTCTTTGCCAACCAACTGAATAATCAGTTGACACTTAAGTGGATTTCGCTGACGCTCAATACCACTATCTGCCGCTGATTATTTCAACAACGTCGCCGAATTTTAGAAGATGTTCTTTGCCAACTGTTCGTTTGGTTTTTACGTCAATTGCCCTGATAAAATTCTTACCAAAATCTGTATGTAATCTAAATGCAAAATCTAAAGATGTAGAATTTGGTGGCATTAAAAAACAATCAGGTAAAACATTACCGTCTTGATCAACCAAATTATTTACTCCACCAGGATATATTGGAATGTATTTTAAAAGATCAAATACAGATTTGTTTAAAGCTTCTTGAACACCTGTACTTTTAAAATTATCAAGTATATTTTTTTTAATAAATTTTAATGCTGCTTTTTGTTTATCAGATAATTTTGATTCATCAGTAATACTGAAATTATCATCGCCAGGAATATATTTTATTAATTCAGCTTTAGCAGCTTCTTTTAATGCCAATTCTGATTCAGCACTGCAAGGAATTAAAATATGATCGGAATATTCTTTTTTTAGTCTTTTATAATTTTCTCTTCCCTCGGGAATATCAATTTTATTACAAACAATAATCATAGGCTTAGTTAATTTTCTAAGAGCAGTTGCCAAACTTAATAAATCATCCTTAGACCAAGAAGAAGGTTTTTCAGCATCTAGATTTAATTTATTTACTAAATCTTTAACCATGTCTTCTGTTACACCGAGTCCTGATAATTGTTTTGACAATGCTTTATGAACTGCAATTTTTTCTTGCTGCATCTGCCTTGCAAATTTTTCCCAACCCTTCTTCATAATTCCCAAATACCACATATCTAACTCAACTTCTAAAAATTTTATATCCTCTGCAGGGTCATACTCGCCAGGATTAATTGGTTCTCCTTTTTCGTTAGTTGAACCTGAACAGTCTATTACATGAATTAAAGCGTCAGCTTGCCGTATGTCATCTAAAAATTGATTACCCATACCTAAACCTTCATGCGCTCCAGGAACAAGTCCTGCGACATCAATCATCTGAACAGGAACGAATCTATTATGGTCTAAACAATAACCATCTCTTGGATGACATTGTGTTTCAAAAAACTTATCAACACAATCTATTTTAAGATAACCAACACCAGAATTAGGCTTGATTGTTGCGAAAGGATAATTAGCTATTTCAACTTCAGCTAAAGTAGCTGCTTTGAAAAAAGTACTTTTTCCTACATTTGCCTTACCAACAACTCCGATTTGCATAAATAATAAAGAAATACACTTTTTTAAAAAGCTTTCCATATATTGGACTATAAATATAGACTCTAACTTTTATAGTTCACATAGACTAGTCCGTAAAAATAACTTAAAATAACATTTACGGACCAATATTTTTATAAATAAAGCAATAAGCAATAAATTATGCTAAAAGCTGAATTTCATATACATACTAAAGAAGATCCTTTAGATGCTATCAAATATAGCGCAAAACAAGCAATTTCATACTGTAGCAAACTAAAATATGAAGTTATGTCAATAACTTGTCATACCAAAATACTATTTAATAAAGAACTTAAAGATTATGCAAAACAAAAAAACATTTTACTTATTCCTGGTATTGAAGCATTTGTTGAGGGAAAAGATGTGTTGATTATTAATCCACCAACAGATTTTGATAATAAAAAAATAATGAAATTAAGACAATTAGAAAAATTAAAACAAGAAAATGCATTAATTATAGCACCACACCCATTTTACCCAAGAAAAGATTGCCTAGGCAATAAACTAATAAAAAATATAGATTTATTTGACGGTATTGAATATTGTCATTTATATCATAAATTATTTAATTTATTTAATAAAAAAGCTATTAAGATAGCAAGAAAATATAATAAGCCCTTAATTGGAACAAGTGATGCTCATAAATTATTTCAGTTAAATAATACTTTTACATTAGTTGATTCTGAAAAAAAAACTGATAGTATCCTTGAAGCTATAAGAAAACAAAAAACAAAATTAATAACTAGACCATTAAAATCTAAACAGTTCTTCTCGATAGGACAGAAAGCGGTTCTGAGCTATTTTCACCCAAAAAGTATATAAATAGCATTATTAACTAATATTTTATGGCCACAGATAAGCCCCTTATAAGCTTGTTTTCTCATCAGAAAGAACCAAGACTTATTGCATGTAATTTTAGAATTAAATATAGAGATATTTTTCATATGAAATATTTATACAAATTAGTACATCTATGGATTATTGATAATGATTGGGGAGACGCCAAACAGCATGAGAACTTCTACGGGCAAATAACTGATGCAAGCAAAAATCATGAATTATGGATATGGTGGGAAGTAAATAAAAAAAGCGAGACCAGCTATTACAAATATTGGTTAAAAATAACATGGCACGTAATTGCACTTGGAAATAAAGAAATTATGCATGAAGGTAAGAAAGTGAAAGCCAATACTGGCGAAGTAGAAATAAAAATGAGAGGCTGGATTGAATTTAGTGAAGGTGGATGGAGAAAGAACAAATTCTTAAGCATGTTTCCTACAATGTTTAGAAACAGAATATTTCACCAACACCTAGAAGATCATAAAAGAGAACTATATAGGGAAGTATTCCAATTACAAGGTATAATCAAAAGATATCTAAATATGAAAGGATTTTTACCAGAAGCCGACATGGAGCCATTTCACGTATCATATAGTTGGCCTAATTAACTTTCGTTAGCATTGAATAAATATGCAAAATAAAGAGTAAGATTTTTAAATGGTTCTGAATTTCATAATACTAATATACGTGTCTGTATCATGGTAGCCAACTGGTTACGCTCAGTTGACACGCAAAGTGGGTCTTATACGAAGTCTAAGCCTTTGAACAAGTTCAAAGTTTCACTACGTTCAAGCCCACATCCATAAATTTATGCCTCCGTAGCATAGTAGCTATTGCGGCAGACTTGTAATCTGCAGGTCGTGGGTGCATTTCCCACCGGAGGCTTTATTTTTTTAAGGTGTTTCTAATGAAAAAAGAGAAAATAAAAGGCATTGATTTTAAGTTTCTAGATTATGAATTCGAAATAAGCGAGATTGAGTCAGAAGAATTCGTCTTACGAAATATTAGAAAGAAGATTTGTGATAAATTAGAAATATCTCTAAAATTATTAGAGGATGTAATGCAACCTAATGGAATAAGTGCATTAATTGAAGTCAAAGAATTAAATGATAATGATGGTAAAAAAGCATTTGAATTATATAAACAAATAATGATATATCTAAGGAAGGCAACAGAATTATTCTATGAAGATTCTGACAAAGAAAATATTGAATTTATTAAAGAAATTACAAAGAATTGGCCAGATTTAAAAAAAGGCATTATTGATATCAATAAAAAACTATCAAAAGTATGGACTAAACCATCTATAAAAAAAGAGCAATTAGGATATTTGGGGTGAAATAATAATGAAATTAATCTTTCTAGGTCCACCAGGCGTGGGAAAAGGTACAATAGCAAAAATGCTTTCTGCTGAACAAAATATACCGCAAATAAGTACAGGAGATTTGTTAAGAACAGAAATTAAAAAAAATACTGAATTAGGTACAAAAGCTAAAGAACTAATAGACAAAGGCGAATTAGTACCAGACGAATTAGTTGTTGATATGGTAAAAAAAAGGTTAGAAGAGCCTGATTGTAATAATGGATATATATTGGATGGTTTTCCTAGGACATTGGGACAAGCTGAAGCTATGGAACATCACAACATTATAATTGATAAGGTAATTAACTTTACAGCAGGTAACGAAATGATTGTTCAAAGATTAAGTGGAAGAAGAACTTGCAAACAATGTGGCGCAATATTTCATATTGAAAATATTCCACCGAAAAAAGAAGGAATGTGTGATAAATGCAATGGAGAACTGTTTCAAAGAGATGACGACAAACCTGAATCAATCAAAAATAGGTTAATTGTCTATAATAGCCAAACAGAACCATTAATAGAACATTATGAAAAAAAAGGTTTGCTTGTCAGTATTGATGGGAGCAAAACTCCACCTATGATTTTTGAGCTTACTAAAGAAGTATTATAAAAAGAAATCATTAATATTTCTTACTTTTATATCCAACTTAACCATATTTTTGATAAGCTTTATAAACATAAAACTATTATAAGGGAATATGAGTTCAAAATTTAATTTCGATTATAGTACATTTCATCTTAGAATTTTCTAGATTGACTCATTGTTTTATATAATATTCTTGAGGTATTAAAATGAATTACGTAAAAGACTTAAAATGGAAAAAAGGAATAACTGTCAAAGAGATTGTTAATGATTATGGTAAAGTTGGATTTCAAAGTATTGAACTAAAACGAGCAAGTGATGTCATTGTTAAGATGAAAAAGAATAATGCTAAAATCTTTCTTACATTTACATCAAACATGGTAACTTCTGGGCTAAGAGGTTTTTTTGCCCAATTAATTAAACTTAAAATGGCGAATGTTATTGTAACTACTGCTGGCGGCCTTGAAGAAGACATAATGAAAGCTCATGGGGAAAAGTTTACAATTGGCAGGTTTGACAGTAACGACGTTGAACTACACGAACAAGGAATAAATAGAGTTGGAAATTTATTCATAAACACTGAAAGCTATATGAATTTTGAAGATAGAATGCTCGAAATATTAGACATATTATATGCGAAGAAAAAAAGATGGGCAATATCTGATATGTTAAAAGAAATAGGACTTATGTTAAACGATGAGAATTCTATATTATGTCAAGCAGCAAAAAATGATGTGCCAATCTTTTGTCCAGCAATAACTGATGGAGCAATAGGATTTCATCTATATTTATTTCAACAAAAACATAAAGACTTTATTGTCGATGTAGTGCAAGATTTTGGAAATATTTTACTAACAACTTCACATGATGAGAAAAAAGGAGTTATTGCTCTTGGTGGAAGCATTTCTAAACATCATGCAATTCTTTGTACCTTATTAAATGGAGGAGCAGAGTACGCAATCTATATGACCACTGCGCATAAATCATCAGGCAGTATGTCTGGAGCAACTACTAATGAAGCAAAATCCTGGGGAAAGGTAAAAGACGATAGCGATATTTCAACAGTAATTGGAGATGTGACAATAATGTTTCCATTGGCTATGATTAACGCACTTGAAGAACTTGATGAGGATGGATTATTGTGAAACCTAAATTTACACTGTCTAAATCAAAACTACTTGAGCAGTATAAAATTGTTGAAGGTGCTGCAGATGTTGTCTCATATAGTTCAAAAACTAATCCTTTAGTAACTCCTATTCTAGAAGAAAATACTGATTGCTTATTTAGTGTGCATATTAGAAATGAATTGAAGAATATTAAAAATAAATCCAGAGTTATATTTTTGGCGCAGGGCTGGGATGAAAAGAATATTGAGGAACTTATATTGGATGGTGTTTTTAGATTTATCGTAGATAATGAAACTGATCTTGATGTTCTATTAAATTATTTAGATAAAAATGAGACTAAAATTGAAGTAATGCTTAGGGCAAAGCTAAAAGAGAATACACTCCGAACGGAAAAGCATTTTGTATTCGGAATGAAATCTGCTGTCATCAATAAAAGAATTAAAGAAATGGCTAGTAATGAAAATATTAGATCATTAGGTATACATTTTCACAGAAAAACGCAAAATATGGCTGAATGGAATTTAGCTTATGAGATTCAACAGATGTTTGATACTGAAGTTTTGAATATTATTAATGTAATGAATATTGGTGGAGGATTACCCTCAATATATGCTAATACAAATGTTAAAGTTATTGATTCTATATTTAAACGAATAAAAGATTTAAAAGATTTTCTTAATAAAAATAATATAAAAATGATGATTGAGCCTGGAAGGTTTATTTCAGCACCCGCAGGGAGATTAATTACAAAAATAATATCTATATATGATGATAGTATTATAGTCAATGCCTCTGTTTATAATTCAGACATGGATGCCTTAATTGTTCCTGTTAAATTACTGATTGAAAATGAATTAGAAAAAGGACAAGGCAGGGCCTATGTTATTAAAGGATGTACTCCATGTTCATTAGATTTATTTAGATATAGGGTATATTTAGATAATCCTAAAATAGGAGACATGTTGATATTTATTAACGCTGGAGCTTATAACTTTGCGTCTGATTTCTGTAATCTTGAGAAAATTAAAACAAAGGTTATAAAATGAAATTTATGAATTTAGCTGATGAATATAGTAATGAAAATTCTAAATTCTATATTTTACCTATTGAATATGAAAAAGACTTAACTTATGGAGATGGTGCATCTAAAGGCAGCGTTGAAATCATTAGGGCATCAGAACATTTAGAATATTATGATGAACAGTTTGATGTTGAACCTTTTGAAAAAGGCATACATACGCTAAAAAGTTTGAAATTAAATGAGTTTAATGCTAAAGATGCAATTAATATTATATCTAATGAAATTAAAAAGCATAGTTCGAAATTTGTTATAAGTTTAGGTGGAGATCATTCTGTTACAATTGGATGTGTTCATGAGAAGAAATGTTCAATAATAATACTTGATGCACATCCTGACCTGTTTCATTCATGGAATTCTTCGCAATATAATCATAGATGTGTAGCGCAACGTCTTTCTAAAGATCATAAAGTTTTATCTGTTGGGATTCGTTCTATGGATAAAGATGAAAATGATGTTATTGATGAAAATGATAATGTTAGAATAATTAAAGCATATAATTTTAATAATGAAGTTTTCTTAAAGGAATTAAATAATTTAGAAAATGATGTTTATGTTTCTATAGATGTTGATTGTTTTGATCCTAGTTTTATTAGAAACACTGGAACACCAGAACCAGGAGGATTTTTTTGGAATGATGTTATTGGAATTTTAGAAAAAATATTTGATAAAAAAAATGTTGTTGGTGCTGATATTGTAGAATTTGCACCTAAAGAAAATTTTAGGAGTGAAGCATTTTCACTTGCCAAATTATGTCATAAAATAATGGCTTTAAAATTTAAAAATATAAAATTAAAAAAATAAGATTAAGTGATGATATTCTTTTAGACTAACAACTGCCTTATTACTTCTGTTGCGTATGCTCCTTTCTGTAAGAAGAATTCTATTTTAATCATGTCGTCTGTTTTCTCTAATAATTTAATTTCTGTGTCTATAAATAAATCCCTATCATTCCCCTCAGAAGTTAATTCCGGAATAGATTGTACAATAAAATCTCTCTGAGTTAAATTATCATATTTTAATTTCTCTTGTAAAAATGATTCTATTTCTTCATTTTCAAATTCTGTTCCGAATCCAACAATTGGAATTTGTTTTATTTTAATTTTGTTTTCAACACAAAAGCTTGCAGTATCATTCCAAAGCTTGCTTTGATAAGCATGAACAAACATTTTTAAAATCTTTCTTGGAACTAATCTTAATGCGCCAATATTATTCTTTGAGTTTGTTTGTAAAAAATATCTCATGTTTTTTTCATAATTGCCATCTTTTTCCAATATCAATTCAATTGCTTTTTTAAACTTTTTTTGTAAAATTGCTTTACCAACATCAGAATTATTTTTTGAAAATCTTTGTTTTCCAAAGTAATTTATGAACTTATTCTTTTCTAAATTTGGCTGTCTTTCTAAGTTTCTAATAGTAATAATAAATTCATTTCCTTTAAGATCTCCAAGCGAAATTGGAATATCGCCTAGCCCAAAGAAATCTAGTTTAATATCTTTTAGATTTAAAGCATCAATTTTTTGTTTTGTTGTGC
This sequence comes from uncultured Methanosarcinales archaeon, assembly GCA_964479425.1. Taxonomy (GTDB): domain Archaea; phylum Nanobdellota; class Nanobdellia; order Woesearchaeales; family CAYSVS01; genus CAYSVS01. The sequence continues at coordinate 22,683 of CAYZMD010000003.1, forward strand.
TTGTAATAGAAATAAGCTGTTTTGTAATTGCAGCTCTATCTTTAGTCCCTGCAAAACCAATAAATTTACTTCTTACGTTTAATCTATCTGCTATGATTTTCAACGCATCATGCCCATTATAATTCTTCTTAGTCATCCAATAATAAAAGAATCTACCGCTATCTTTTGTTTTTATATTAGTTACTTCATTTACAATAAAATCTTCTGGATTTTCCTTTAATTTGTACATATTCAATAGCAGAGTAGTAAGGTTTTTAAAATAATTCCTTTTTTAACTTAATTGCGGGCCAGTAGCCTAGCCTGGATACCTTTTGGTAAGGTAAATAGGGCGATAGCCTCCTACGCGTAAGCGGAGTGAGCTATAGACCGGGAGTTCGAAAGTGGCTCAACTGTTTCCAAGGCGCTATGCGCAACTAACTATTGGATTCACTCGAAAGTCTCCTCTGGCCCGTTTTTTTTTCTAAATATTTATATATTAATCAATATCAAATACATCTATGGTTAATTTACATCATTTAAGAGAAGGGTTAAGGTTTGCTAGGCGTGCTTTGATAAGGAAATTTACACCGTATAAAAAATACAAAGGCAACCATATAGAAATATGTGAACAAATAATTGAAGATTGCTGGAACGGAGAATATTTTAAAACAAGTTCTGGTAATTTTAATCAATTTTGGACTAGAGACTTTGGAATGTGTTGTGAAAGTTTAATTAAATTAGGACATAAAGATAGAGTTAAAAAAAGCTTAGAATATGCACTTGCTATATTCAAAAAATATAATAAAATAACAACACAAATAACTCCAGAAGGATGCCCTCTAGATTTTCCTAATTATACTCCAGAATCAACTGCATATATAGTTAGATGCATTAGATTGCTTAATGATAAACAATTAATCAAGAAATACAAAGTTTTTTTGAACAAAGAAATAATGAAAGCATATAAGATTTCATTTGACACAAAAAAAGGAATAATTAAACAAAATAAACATTTTTCTACCATGAAAGACCATTATATAAGAAATAGCTGTATGTATAATAACACAATGATATCCATGCTGTCAAGAGAAGCAGATAAAATAAAATTAAACAATCCTTTCAAAAATTATGATTTCAATAAAATTCATATGAAATATTTTTGGACAGGCGATTTTTTTAAAGATGATTTATCCCAACATAAATATGTTGCAGGAGATGCAAATACATTTCCTTTTTGGAGTGGAAATTTTATAAATAAAAAAATGTTTAAAAGTTGTCTAAAAAATATACAAGATAATAATTTAGATAAGCCTTGGCCACTTAAATATACACGACATAGACACAAGCATCAAGAAATGTTTTTGCCAGAACTACTTGCACCTAATTATGAAGGTACAACCTTATTCATGCATTTAGCGCTTTGCTTTGTAAAAACAGTAAATATGTTCGAGAAAAAACAGTCAAAAATTTATCTTGAAAAAATTAAAAAAATTATAGAAAAGCATAAAAACTTTTTAGAAGTATATAATCCAAATGGAAGCGTTTACAAAAAGATGTTCTATACTGCAGACGAAGGTATGCTTTGGGCAAGTATTTATTTAGAGTTAGTAAAATGAAAAAACTACATGCTCAATATAAATACTTAAATTCCGGCAATATTTTTATACACTATAGAATTCTTATTCAAAATTCAAAAAGGCCGACATTAGTCCTTATTCATGGTTCTACAACTAACCATACATCTTGGGCGTGGATATACAAAAAATTTGAAGAACAAGGTTATAATACATTAACTATGGATTTGAGAGGACATGGTAAAAGTCAATATGAAAGATTAAAAATTAAATTTATGGCTGAAGATATTGAAAAAATAATTGAGCATGAAAAATTGAAAAAAATTGTATTGATTGGAAATTGTTTAGGGGCAGACATTGCGCTTATCTTAAACAAAAAATTAAAAAATATTAAAGCGAATTATTTGCTTAATCCAATGGCTAAAAATACTCTTGGAAATAATAAATTTCTATTTTTTATGATAAGAGCATTTAATATGCTTATGAAAATAACACCCAGAAGAAAAAATCATAAATTTAAAGATTATAGTAATTTTTACAAACTAGCACTATATCACCATTATGTTCCTTTAACATATTGGAAAAGTTTAGATTTTCATAATCAGATAGAAGTTGCTTATGAAGTATTAAATACAAAAATTGACTTTAATATCAAAGCAAAAAGTAGATTTGTAATAACAACTAAAGACTCTGGAATGATTAGTCCTAAAAAAGTGGAAAAATTAGTAAAAAAACATGAATTTGAACCATTATCCATGGATCATCTAATATTAACTAGAAAACCTAAAATTTTATATGATAACATCATGTTTTTTCTTAAATCATGTTGAGCATAGTAATTATAACCAAAAATGAAGAGAAATTACTTCCAAAGCTGCTAAAATCTATTAGAAAACAAACTTTTCTAGATTACGAAATAATAGTTGCCGATGCTAATTCTTCTGACAATACTAAAAAAATTGCAGAATTATCTGGATGCAAAGTTGTAAAAGGTGGACTTCCTGCAATAGGTAGAAATAATGGAGCAAAAAAAACTAAAGGAGATATGTTATTATTTTTAGATTCTGATGTTATTTTACATGATAGAAATTTCTTGAAAAAATCTTTAAAACATTTTAAAAGAAAGAAATTAGGTATTCAATATAATGCATTACTGCCTATTTCTAGAAAGATAATTGATCATGTTATGCATTTTGTCAGCAACCAATATTTAAAAATAATGCAATACATTAAACCAATGGGAGGAGGAGCCTGTATATTTGTCAAAAAAGAAATATTTGATAGAGTAAAAGGATTTGACAAAAATCTAATGATTGGTGAAGATCATAATTTTATTGAAAGATGTACTAAAATAAGTAAATTTAGATTTTGTAAATATCCTGTTAAGATTTCAGTAAGAAGGTTTGAAACTGATGGTAGAATAAACATAATGTACAAGTATACAATGCATACATTATATAGATGGTTCACAGGAAGAGAAGTAACAATAAAAGATAAGAGGGAAGTGTTTCAATATCACTTTAATCATAAATGAAAATTTTATATGCGGCTGCAGGAGAGGGTATGGGGCATGCTATTAGAAGTGAAACCATTATCAATCAATTTTCAAAAAATACTGATATACTATTTGTCGGGGGAGGAAAGGCTTATCAACATTTAAGGAATAAAGTAAAAGCCCATAAAATCAATTGCTTAAATATAGTATACGAAAAGAACAAAGTTGCAGGGTTTAAAACATTTTTAAAATCAATCTCTACTATTCCAAAACTAATTAAAGAAATATTTAAAGTAAGAAAAATAATAAAAAAATACAAACCCAATGTAATAATTTCTGATTTTGAACCAGTATCTATTTATGCGGGAATACTTACGGGAACAAAAGTAATAACACTAGATAACCAACATATTATTTCTAATACAAAAATAAAATATCCAACTAAATATTGGCTAAGTGCATTTACATCAAAAACAGTAATAAAAATGATAGCTCCGTGGAGTAATGCAAATATTATAACTACCTTCTTTCATCCTAAAATAAAAAAGAAAAATACATTCTTTATTGGGCCTGTAGTAAGAAATAAAATAAAAAGAATAAAACCAAAAGAAAAGGATTATTTTCTTGTATATCAAACATCAGATTCAAATACAAAGTTATTGAAAAAGTTACAAAAAACAAATAAAAAGTTTATTGTATATGGTTTTCATAAAAATAAACAATTTAAGAATGTCATACTGAAAAAAAATAATGAGACTGAATTCTTTGATGACTTAAAAAATTGTAAAGGAGTTATAATTAATGGTGGATTTACTTTAATGAGTGAAGCTTTATATTTAAAAAAACCAATAATGTCAATTCCTGTTAGAGAACAATTTGAACAAATATTGAATGCAGTATACTTACAAAAAAAAGGCTATGGTGTGTTTGTTGAAAACTTTTCAGAAAAAGCATTCTTAGGGTTTGAAAATAATATATCTGATTTTAAACAAAATTTGAAGAAAAATCCGGTTAATTTTAAGACCAATCAAATAAAATATGTCGTCGATAGAATTCTTAAATAGACTTCGAATCAAATGGAAGTTATGAAAAGGTATTTATAAAGGAAAGGCTTATCACTTATTATGGCGAAAAAACAAAAGTTTTTACTCGTGTCTTTGCAAGAAGATGAGGCAAAACAGCTAGGACAAGTGATTAATAACGATACATCACGTAAAATACTAGATTATTTAGCAGATAAAGAAGCTACAGAATCAGAACTAGCAAAAAAACTTAATATTGCTATTTCAACAATACATTATAACTTACAGATATTAGTAAAAACTAAACTCGTTGAAGCTGAAGAATATCATTATTCTAAGAAAGGAAAAGAAATTTTACATTATAAATTAGCTAATAAATATATTATAATCGCGCCAAAATCAACACATGGCATTAAAGTTAAACTTAGGGGAATATTACCGGTTGCTTTGATAATTTCTGGTGCTGCGTTTATTATGAAATATTTACAACAACCAATTGCCGCTATGCAAACCCTAAAAACCGAAGCTAGTGAAGCTGCTGTTCCAATGTTTACAAAAGCTGTGCCTGAGGTTGCTATGGCTGCAGATTCAGTTCAAAGAACAGGTATAATAGAAACAGGCCTAATGAATTCAAATATAACTTGGTTCGTTATTGGCGCAATTAGTAGTTTAGCATTATACTTTTTAATTCAATACATAATTAACTGGAGGAATAAAAAATGATTAAGAAAATAATTACAATTTTTATATTAATTTTAATGGTAGGATGCACACAACCTATACCAGGACAAGGAAATTTACCAAATACAGGAGGCGTATCAGATAAAGATGTGATGCCTTCTACAAGCTTAGATAGTCAAGAATTAAAGACATTTGCAAATGTAGATGAATTAAAGGAATATTTGAGTAAAGTAGAAACTTCTAGCAGAGGAAATAATATGATGTATGCAAAATCATCCTTGCAAATGGAAAGTGTTGCTATGATGGATACAGGAGCTGCTAAGTCTATGCCAAGTGCTGGAGGATCTAATGATTTTTCTACAACAAACGTACAATACGCGAATGTAGATGAAGCAGATTTTGTTAAAAATGACGGAAAGTATATTTATATTATTGCTGATAATAAATTGATAATTGTTGATGCAGAAAATGTTGAAAAACTTTCTGAAATTGAAATAAGCCAATCAACAGATTGGCGAGCACCACAGGCAAAAGATATTTTTCTAAAAGATAATAAAGTATTATTGTTTGTTGAGAAAAATGAACCTACATATAACTTTGAGCAATATGATATAATGCCAAGGCAATCATATAGAAAAAAAACAGTTGCGCAAATATATGATGTAACAGATAAGAAAAGTCCAAAGCTAAGCAAAGAAATTGAAGTTAGTGGTAGTTATTTTCAATCAAGAATGATTGATGATGTTGTTTATATTGTAGCGCAAGAAAATACTGGCGATTTAGCTTATATTAATGAACCAATGATAAGATCTGATGTTATTGTAAAGCCAATAATTCATTATTTTGATAATTCTGAAGATAACTATAATTTTAATACAATAGCTTCAATTGATTTAAGTAATGAAAAAATTATTGATTCTAAAGCGTTCTTGTTAGGATATGGGAATACTTTAATGGTTAGCGAAAATAACATTTACATTGCATATCAAAAGCAGAATAGATGGTATTGGGGACGACAAAATTACGAAAAAGAGAGATTTTATGATGTAATTTTACCTTTGCTTAAAGGAGATTTAAAAACAGAAGTTGATGTAATTGCTAATAAAAACATTGAAGAAAAAGAAAAATGGGAAAAAATCTCTGTTGTTTTAAATAACTTTTTTATTAAAGCAGAAAATGATGATAAGTTGAAAGGGCAATATGAATCTATGTTAGATAATATCATGGATGCTCTTGAAGAATACGATACTAAAAAAGAATTAGAACAAAGAAAAACAATAATTCATAAAATTGGTATTGATGATGGAAAAATAGAATATACTGCAAAAGGAGAAATTGATGGACAATTACTTAATCAATTTTCAATGGATGAAAATAAAGATTATTTGAGAGTTGCATCAACAGTTAATATCTGGAATAGAAAAAGAATTCAATACAACAATGTTTATGTTTTAGATGATGACATGGAAGTTGTTGGAAGTTTAACTGGAATTGCACCTGATGAAAAAATATACTCTACAAGATTTTTAGGAGATAAATTGTATATGGTAACTTTCAAACAAATTGATCCGTTCTTTGTGATTGATTTATCTGATGTGACAAATCCAGAAATTGCTGGAGAATTAAAGATTCCAGGATATAGTGATTATTTGCATCCATACGATGAAAATCACATAATTGGAATTGGAAAAGAAGCTGATTACGAAGGAAAAGTTGGTGGCCTAAAGATTGCATTGTTTGATGTTAGTGATATAAGCAATCCTATAGAAATTGATAAAATGGAGATAGGAGATAAAGGCTCTGATAGCGCTGCATTACATGACCATCATGCATTCTTATTCAGTAAAGAAAAAAACCTACTGATATTGCCTGTAACAGAGATTACACAAAGAGAAAAAATCAATGACTGGAGATGGAGCAATACTGTATGGAGTGGAAGTTATGTATTTGATATTACAGAAAAAGGATTTGATATCAAAGGAAAGATAAAACATGGCGGACAAACTTCTGATTACTGGAGATGGTTTGATCAAAATACAGTCCTTAGGAATTTGTACATAGGAGAAAAGTTGTATAGTATCAGTACAAATTATATCAAGGTTAACTCTCTTGATAATGAACTAGAAGAAACAGGTAGTTTAAAATTACCTTATTCAGAACAGCTTAGAAGGTATTGAGAATTTTTATTAAATTCTCAAAGGTAACTAACGTTACCTACTATTAATTTTTTATTTTTTTTCTTCTTTAATTTTATTACATTTATTTATTCAGCCACCAAACTCCTAGATAACATAAAGGAGTGTCAATAAACGCAAATAAAACTTTAGCTAACCAATAAGGAATTATGACTATTGAATAAATTGATAGTAGTGTAAAATCGCCTGATAATAATTTGGGTGAGAATGCAATTAACACCCATAAACTACTATCTACAAATTGACCAAATATTGTTGAAATATTATTTCTTAACCATAGATGTTTTTTACCAACAAACTTTTTTACAAGATGGTATGTATAAACATCAACGTGTTGTCCAAAATAAAATGCTACAATACTGGCTATAGTAAATGTTAATGATAAACTAAATACAGTCATGTAAGCTGAATTAAATGTTTCATACCAAACATTTGGCGTTGCCGTAGCAATGTTTATTGCAAATAGCTGCCATACTAATAATACTAATAAAGACATAAGTCCTATGTTAACAAATTGTTTTGCCTTACTTTTTCCATATACTTCTCCAACAATATCTGTTATTAAAAATAAAAAAGGGAACATAATGATAGAAACAGATAGTCCTCTATTTCCAAAGCCAATTGGCATTAATTTTCCGCCTAATAAGTTTGATGCATACAAAGCTCCAACATATAATGCTAATAGCAAATTCAGTTTATTATCTTTCATAAATCTTATTTTATTGAGTTTTCTTATAAATATTTAGAAAAAAAAGAATATAGTTTTAAATAAATTTAACCAAAGAATCAGAGACAACGTTTGCTATTTTTTTTCTTAATTCAATATGCTCATCATCAATTAATCCTTTATAAAATTCAAGATGAAATGGTATGATTCCTTTCTTTCTACACATTTTAAGTGAATATGTTTTTTTTGCTTTATAATAAATATTAGTAAAGTTTCCAGATATATTCATAGATAATCCTTCTCTTAACAAACTAGCAAGATGCATAGCATACCCGTTATACAATTTAGAACCAGTTGATACTTCAATATCATTATCTGTTGCTAATTCACCATCCTTATCAAATCTCCAATGAGTATGAATCTCAACAAGATGTGTTATTTCCATCTCTCTAATTAATGACGTATATTGACCTTCTATCTTATTTGGATCATGATTAGGTCTTGCACAAATAATTAAATTTGCCTTTAATTCCTGTGCTATTAGAAGTGCTAAAATTCCCGTATTTTGATCACCAAATTTAATACCATTATCATTGTTATACATTTCAATTTGCCCCTGAACAGTATGGTGAGGTGCTGCAATCAAAATTGGGCTTTCTTTATAAAAAGATAATAAAGTATTGTCATCTCTTAAAGCATACTCTAATTTAGAATAAGATGAAAATTGCTTTGGTATCATAAAAAGAAAAAAAAAAGAATAGTTATAAAATTATTTATTCTTTAGAGCTGCATGTGCTGCTGCTAGTCTTGCGATTGGCACTCTAAAAGGAGAACAGCTTACATAATCTAAACCTATTTTATGACAGAATTCTATTGAACTTGGTTCTCCACCATGTTCACCACAAATTCCAATCTTTAAATCGGGTTTAGTCATTCTACCTTTCTCAACAGCCATTTTAACTAATTGACCAACTCCAGTCTGGTCTAATACTGCAAAAGGATCTTTTTCTAAAATACCTTTTTCTAAATATTCAGGTAAGAATTTTGCAATATCATCTCTTGAAAAACCAAAAGCCATCTGAGTTAAATCGTTAGTTCCAAAACTGAAAAATTCAGCATGCTTTGCAACTTCATCAGCTGTTAATGCTCCTCTTGGAACTTCAATCATAGTTCCAATTTTATAAGTCATTTCTACACCTGTAGCTGCAACAATTTCTTTAGCTTTATTATCAACAACTTCTCTTAAAAGTTTAAGTTCATTTGTATGACCAACTAAAGGAATCATAATTTCCGGAACAATGCTTTGCCCTTCCTTAATCAAATCAGCAGCAGCACTAATAATAGCCTCAGTTTGCATTTCTGCAACCTCTGGATAAGTTATTGCTAATCTACATCCTCGATGTCCAAGCATAGGATTTGATTCATGTAAAGATTCAATCACAGTTTTTAGTTTCTCAACAGTATAGCCTAATTCAACTGCTAAGTCTTCAATGTCTTTTTCATTCTGTGGTAAAAATTCGTGTAACGGCGGGTCTAATAATCTAATTGTTACAGGTAAATCTTTCATAGCTTTAAAAATACTATAAAAATCAGATTTTTGCATTGGTAATAATTTTGCCAAAGCTTTTTTTCTGCCTTCTAAATCTTGCGATAAGATCATTTCTCTTACTGCCTTGATTCTATCTCCTTCAAAAAACATGTGCTCAGTTCTACAAAGTCCAATACCTTCAGCACCAAACTTTCTAGCTACTAAACTATCATGAGGAGTGTCTGCATTAGTTCTTACACCTAATTTTCTATATTTATCAGCCCATTCCATTAAGACACCAAATTCTCCACTTAATTCTGGGTCTGTAACTGGAACTTGACCAAGCATAACTTCGCCAGTACTTCCGTCTAAAGTAATGTAATCGCCTTCCTTAACAACAACTTCTTTTACTGTAAAGATACCTGCTAATTCCTTCATGATTACATCGCCACAACCAGCAACACAACACTTGCCCATACCTCTGGCAACAACTGCTGCATGACTTGTCATACCGCCTCTTGAAGTTAGAATTCCTTGAGATGCGTGCATACCTTCAATATCCTCAGGACTTGTTTCAGTTCTACAAAGAATAACTTTTTCACCTTGCTGTGCTAATTCATGCGCTTTCTCAGCTGTGAATACAGCTTTACCAACAGCTCCACCAGGTGATGCTGGTAAACCTTTTGCTAATACAGTTGCTTTTTGTTTTCCTAAAGGATCTAACTGCTTATGTAATAACTGATCAAGTTGATTTGGTTCAACTCTTAATACTGCAGTTTTATCGTCAATCAAACCTTCACTAACCATGTCAACAGCAATCTTTACAGCAGCTGCTGCAGTTCTCTTTCCAGTCCTTGTTTGAAGAATATATAATTTACCTTCTTGAATTGTAAATTCCATATCTTGCATGTCTGTATAATGTTTTTCTAATTTATCTTTAATATCAACAAGCTCCTTGTAAATTGTAGGATTTTGTTGTTCTAATGAAGATAAAGTTAAAGGAGTTCTAATTCCTGCAACAACGTCTTCACCCTGTGCATTCATAAGATATTCTCCATAAAAGTAGTTTTCACCATTACTTGGGTCTCTACTAAAACAAACTCCTGTTCCAGAAGTATCGCCCATATTACCAAAAACCATAGCCTGAACATTTACAGCAGTTCCGATTAATCCTTTAATATCGTTTAATCTTCTATATGTAATTGCTCTTGGATTATCCCATGAATTAAATACAGCCTTAATTGCTAAGTCTAATTGTTCCATAGGATCTTCTGGAAACATTTTTCCTGTCTTTTCTTGAATTAACGCCTTGTACTTAACAATTAATTCAGCTAAATCTTCAGCTGACAAGTCAGTATCAAATTCAACACCTTTAGTCTCTTTTAATTTATCAAGAACATGTTCAAAATCGTGATGCTCCAGATCCATAACTACATTACCAAACATTTGAATAAATCTTCTATAAGAATCATATCCAAATCTTGGGTTATTTGTTTTTTTGATTATAGCATTAACTGTTGTATCATTTAATCCTAAGTTAAGGACAGTATCCATCATACCTGGCATCGATACAGCAGCTCCACTTCTTACTGAGAATAATAACGGATTTTCTGTATCACCAAATTTCATACCCATCTTCTCTTCAACTTTTGTCAAATTTAATTTAATTTGATCCATAAGACTTTCTGGATATTGTTTGTTATTCTTATTATAGACATCACAAACTTCAGTTGTAATTGTAAAACCAAACGGAACTGGAATTGCAATTTTAGTCATTTCTGCTAGATTTGCTCCTTTTCCACCTAATAACTTTTTCATTGATGCATCGGCTTCATCGAATGCATATACATATTTTTCAGACATTTAATCACCTTTTATTTATTATAAAACTAAGGACTTCCAACTCTCTTATAAAGTTTATTATTGTATATTAGCATAAAATATAAATAGACAGTTACTTTTTACCTTAAGATGAAAGAATTAGAAAGAACATTTCTGGTAAAAAATATTCCAAGTGGTTTACATAACTGTAAATTTAAAGAAATAATTGACGTCTATATTCCTAAAGAGCTTAAACATCCTAGTATACGGCTTAGAAAAGATGGAGATAAATATGAAATAACGAAAAAAGAACCTATGAAAGATGATCCATCAGAAATGATTGAACAAACAATCGTACTTAGAGAACATGAATTTTTGGAGCTTATGAAACTTGAAGGGAAAAAAGCACACAAGCTAAGACATTATTTTGATCATAACGGAAGAACTGCAGAAGTGGATGTTTTTCAAGGAGCTTTGAAAGGTCTTATCTTAGTTGATTTTGAGTTTGAAAATATTGAATTAAAAAATAATTTCATAATGCCTGATTTTTGTCTAGCAGAAGTAACCCAAGAAAGATTTATTGCAGGTGGTATGATTTGTGGTAAAGCATATTCAGATATAGAAGAAGATTTGAAAAAATATAATTATTCTAAATTATTTATGTAATTTTTTTAGTATTTCCATAACTTTTCGGCCATCAGCTTTTCCTTTAAATTTACCCATAGCTTTTCCAATGATTGCATTAAAAGGAAGCTTTTCATTTTCTTTAATAATTACTTTTAATTCTTTTTCTAATGTTTTATCGTCAATTAATTTGTATGAATCCATACTTTTGAATTCTCCTTTGCAATAATCAATTAAAATAGTCATAACTGAGTCTTTACTTATCTGTCCTTTATCTAAAGCCTTGAAAATTTCTTTGAATTCTGTTTTTGTTAATTTATCTGTATCTACATTATATTTTCTTTTTATTTCTCTTGTTGTAGACAAAAAAGTTTCTGCAATAAATGCTGGTTTAATATTCTTAAACTCTTTTACAAAAACTTCAAAAGTGTTTGCAACTTCTGACTTTGCAACTAAAGTTGCTAAATCTTTGCCTAACCCTAATTTAGTAAATCTAGTGATTTTTTCTTCGATTAACTCAGGCATTTTTATATGTTTAATGTCTGGCTTTTCAATTTTAATATCTGTTTCGGGATACATTCTTGAGGAGCCAGGCATTGGTCTCATATAAGTTGTTGTGCCATCAGCATTGGGTTTTCTTACTTCTTTTGGAATTCCTTGTAAAGTTTGATTTATTCTAGGAATTAAAGCATGATTAATCATTGTTTCTGCTTTTGTTTTGTCTCCAACAGTTAATATGAAAGCGTCATTATCTTTAATATTTAATTTTGCTTTTACTTGATCAATTTCTTTTTTAGAAAATTTGTATTTTTCTAAGTTTTCATCAGAATGTATTATTCCACCAAATCCAAAAATTTTAGCATAGCCAGCAAGCTCCGTTCCAAAACGATAATTAGGCATTAGTTCTTTACCTAGTAAAGTGTTAAAGCTTGATAGTTTAATTCCGACAACAGATTGTTTGTTTTTTATTGCTTTATTTACAAATTTGCATTCAGTATTTTTGAATGTAGAAGTAAAGTCTTCTATTTTTATATTTTTTATTTCTTTGAATTTTAATTTTTTAAGTTCTTCTTTTAATTCAAGTAAAGCAACTTGTCTTTTAGCTTCATTCTCAACCCATAAAGGAATTGTCTTTAAATCTTGTGCACCCTTAATTTCAACTCTAGCGCCTGCTTTAATACTTACATTAACATCTTGCCTTATTGTTCCGATGCCTCTTTTTGCTTTGCCTGTACTTCTTAAAATCATACCGATATAAGCAGACACGTCTTTAGCTTGCTCGGGAGTTTTAATATCAGGAGCTGTTGCTAATTCTATCAAAGGAATCCCTAATTTATCTAACCTATATATCGTATGTGTTGATTCTTTTTTAATAATTTTCCCAGCATCCTCTTCAATACAAATGGAATCTATTTTTACTTCTCCTGAATCAAGTTTAATTATTCCACCCATTGCAACAAGTGCAGTTCGTTGAAATCCACTTGTATTTGAACCATCAACAACTGTCTTTCTCATTACTTGGATATAATCAACAGGTTTTGCTTTTAACATTAAAGAAACTTGTAATACTGTATTTTGTGCTTCTTTATTCATATTATGAGGAGGTTCTTCGTCTAATTCAACAAGACAAGTAGTGTCTTTATATCCCTCATACACATAATGTTTTTTCTTCTTTTGTTCTTGAGCTGCCGCAATATCAACTTTTCCTGTCTCTCCTGCTGAAGCTCTTAGAAATCTTTTAATTTGAAAATGAGGAGTATCATCTCTTAAAATTGTAGGACAATTACAAAATAGTTTTTTGCCTTCTAATTGTTGATGAATCTCAATACCACATTTTAAGCCAATCTTTTCATAATCCATAAATTTAACTCAAGAAGTATTGTATAAAAAGGTTTCTATTCAATTGGGTATTATATTAAATAATTTATATACGCTCGCAAGCAAAGTTAATTTACTATTGACTTTAGGAGTATCTTCTTTCTCAACATATTGTGATGAATTTTTAGAAACATCTTCTTCCTCAAAATATCGTAATGGATCTTTAGATTCTCCATCAACTCTTACTTCAAAATGTAGATGATCACCTTCAGATATTCCGGTATGACCCATTTTTCCAATCATATCAGATTTAATAATTCTTTGCCCTGCTCTAACGGTAGAAGACTGAAGATGTGCGTAAATAATTATATCACCATTCTCTTTTTCTACTTTTACTCTAAGTCCATATCCATCTTCATAATCTCCAACATTTCTAACGATTCCAGCAGAGAAACTACGAATTGGCGCACCAGGATAAGCTCCAATATCAACACCCTTATGATTAATGTTCTTCTTTTTTATAGGATGATATCTACATCCATAAGGAGATGTGACTCTTCCTCCCTTAACAATTGCATTAATATAACTTACATCAATAGTTTCATAAGTGACATCTAAGCTACTTAATTTCGAGTTAATTACTTGTCCAGGCATTAATGTTTTTTTATTGTTATTATTTATTATTTCCTTTTCTATTCTTTTTGATAATTCTATAAATTCTTTATGTGCTTCTTTATTTGCAGGAGCGCCGTATTTCATAACCATTTTCTGCGCAACTCTTTTATAATTATCACCAGAACAAACAGTGTATGATTTAGTAAGTTTTATTGAATCTAAAGTTTCGCTTAAATCTTCATATTTTCTTTGAATAAAACCGCAAACGTCGTCTACACCATTTTGTGTCTTCTTAATAAAATCTTGAACGTCTTTTTGAACTAATAAATAATCTAGATTCATTTTTACGTCTAATTCGTTTAACGCTGAGATTGCATTTTGGGAAATTTCTTTTCCGCTAGGAATTTTAGGTAAAATATCATCAAGTATCCCTACAATTGTTTCTTGAGGTTTTGTTGCAATTTTAATATTATCTACTGAATTTTCTGTATATGATACTGGTTCATTGATTGGTTCCAAAAACCCTTCAGATTTAATAGGCATTTCAATTGTAGGCATTACCTTTTTTTCTAGTCCCAAAGTTTCCATTTTTCTAACAGACCTTGACCTTTCGCTTAAAGCCCCATATAACTTAGTTTCTCTACCACAATTAATAGGTTTTGTAATTAACATCATACTAGCAGCAATAAAGAAAGTTGCAAATTTTACAACCTTTGCAACCTTAGAATTATATATTCTGCTTACAATTGACTTTTCAGGATTAATTTTTAACTCAACTACATTATCTGGTTCTATATCTTTAATTAAACTTTGAGGTATTTGCAAATTTTGAACAAGTTTGCTTTCTATACCATCATCAAATAATATACCATCATCGAACAAATCAAGTTGAGGAACATATTGTTTCTTCTGTGCTTTTGTATTTGTATCTTTTGCCAACTGCAAACCATTGCTTTTTTCTTCTTTGTTTTCTTCTTTTAAAAGAAGCATTTGTTTATCGGGTTGAATATCTTCATTTAAATGTGTTAAAGTAATAATATTTTCTAAAGATTCATCAAAATCATCAAGTGCTATGCTATCCAATACTTGAGATTGATATTTAGGTGTTAAAGATGAATACTTTTCCTGATACTGTTTATCAAGATTATAGATTCTATCTTTCTTAAGAGCATCTATGTTATCATTTGATAATAAACTACTATAACCTGCATTAACTAATGCGTGTAAATTAACCCTATTCTCTTTAACGGCCAACCGTAATTCTTGTCTAAATTCATCTTTTGTAATTATATTTTGCTTATTTTCATCTTTCTTATTTTGATAATGTAAGATTTTAAGATATGTTAAGTTATTATTATTTCTTAAATCATCAATTGTTTGTTTGTTTAATGCAGATTCTTTTTCTCTTTTCAATGAATTTATTTGTTGTTTAGCAAATGTATCGTTATACTCTGCAACTTGATATTTTGAAAGCGCTGGTAATTTATATTTAGAATTATTTTCATATTCATCATGCATTAAATTTACAAGTCGTTGCATCTTTTTTGGAAATAAGAAATCGTCTTTTGATTGCCCCATAAGTTCTAATTTTCCTTTGCCTTGCATCACACCAAGATTTTCAAGGTTTAATGCTTCTTTTTGTTTCTCTGTTAAAAACGGATAAGCATTTATTCCGAAATCTTTATATTCAAATTTTTTAAAGGTATTAGTAGGAATCGCTTGTACTATATTTGCTGTTGTGCTTTGTTTTTCAAAATTGTTCTTAAATAAACGTAAATTTGTAACTTCTTTATTTAATTTTTTATCTTCTAATAATAAGCTTTCAATAGTATCTTCCTTCTTTAATATAACTTCATTTATGATTTCCCTAGATGCTGTTGTGCTTTGTTCCTCAAAATTGTTCTTAAATAAACGTAAATTTGTAACTTCTTGATTTAATTTTTTATCTTCTAATAATAAGCTTTCAATAGTATCTTCTTTGTTTGATATAACTTCATTTATGATTTTCATAGCTGCTGATTCATGCTTTTTCATGGTATCAACTGCTTGTAAAAAGTTTAAATAATCAACACCATCCATATCGGATGCATCATCTTCATCGTGTACTTTCTTTTTTACTATATCAACTAATTCAAGAAATTTATTTTTAGATAGATTATAAACATCAAATTCGCTTCTACGTGGGCCAAGAACTTCTTGTATTGAACGAGTTAAATCTACATCAAAAAAATTAAAATAGTTCATCTCATCTCCCAAGCTTGACACATACATAATATCAAACCTACAAGGTGATATTTACTTATAAAACTTATTGTTTTTAGTACTATATAGTGGTTATATTGTTAAAGAAAAAGAAATGATTTACTATTTATAAGAATTCTTCTTCAAATTCGGTTCTAATAGAGAGTTCGCCTCTAAGGTCTTTTAGAATCAATTCTTTAACTTCCTCTTTCTTATAATTGCTTAAAAGCCATGCAAGCTTTATGAATGTTGTTTCTGTAGTCATTGAATTAAGATGTCCCAAAATACCAATTTCTTGTTGTTTCCTTGCATTTTCATATACATTTAAATTAAGCCTTCCAAATATTGTTTGTGGGCTTAAAACAACAACTGTTTTCTTACAAAGATTTTCAAGCGTTTTTAGAATTTTCGTATGTTCTTTAGTTAATTCATCTTTCTCAGTTATCGGCAAATTACCAAGTCCAGTTGATTCAATAACTAGTCCATCATAACCTTCAAAAAAGGAATATTGCTCAGAATACATGTTTGTAAATTGTTTTAATATTGCTACTTTTATTTTTTCATCAAATAATTTTACACTAAGTTTTGTGTCATTTCTTTTTTTATAATTTTTTGTATTAAATTTTATATCATTTTTGTTATAATCAACTAATGCAATTGGGTCTTGATTAATTACTTTAAACGCATCTCTTCTTGTAGAATGCATTTTTCTTGAACTATGTCCTGGTAAAATTGCACAATAATCATCTGAACTCGAATTATGCATACAAATTCCAACTTCAGAAAAGTTGCTATTTGCCATAAAATAAACTGCGTTTAATAAATTCATAGCAGCATCACTACTTCCTCTATCAGAACTTCTTTGACTCCCTACAACTAATACAGGAATAGGCAAATCCTCTAGCATAAATGAAAGTGCAGCAGACGTATAATGTAAAGTATCAGTACCAGACGTTACAATAATACCTTGAGTTCCTTTCTTTATTTCTTTTTCAATTTCTTTAGCAATAAGATTATAATGAGAAAATCTCATATCTTGACTCCACATATTTCTAACTAACCTTGAATTAATATTTGCAAATTTTAATAATTCAGGGAACATCTTAATAAGGTCATCCGAAGTGAATGTTGGAACTGTTCCTCCAGTTTTATAATCAACCTTACTTGCAATAGTTCCTCCAGTATGTAGAATAGATATTGTCGGTAAGTCTTTATTTTGCGTTATTTTAGATTTTTTTATAGTTATTTCTTTAGCTTTTTCTATAACTTTGGAACTTTTTATTTTCTTCTTGTCTATTCCTAAATTGTATCCACTTTCTAATTTAATAATAACAATATTATCATCAGGACTAGGAACTAAATACCCTTCATAATCTTCATCTGCTGTAATTTTAACTTTGTCGCCAGGTTTCATCTTATATCAACTCACATATTTGTAGGATTATCTATGAATATTGTTTTTAGTTTAAATTCTTTTTGTATTAATTGCTGCAATGCCTTAACACCAACAGTCTCAGTTGCGTAGTGACCTGCAATAATTAGATTATGCTTTTGGTCTCTTGTCTCGTTATATAAATGATGAGGCGCCTCTCCGGTTATAAATAAATCAAATTTAAGTGATTCATCAAATGAACAACTTCCTCCACCAGAAACAATCGCAATAGATTTAATTGTTTTTTTTCCAAATAAAATATTTTTACATTTGGTACTTAATTTTATGTTTAGTTTTCTTATTATTGAAGTTATTGAAGTTGGTTTAATAGATCCTGAATAACCAATATTAATACCATGATACTTGCCAAATAATTTAATATTGTTTAAGCCTAATATATTACATAATTGAATATTATTTCCATATTGTTTATGAAGATCTAACGGTAAATGTGAAGCATAAAGAGATATTTTATTTTTTCTTAAAAAGTTAATTCTCTTTTTTAATAATTCCCTATTTCCCGGAATTCCTTTCCAGAATAATCCATGATGAACAATAAGCAAATCAACGTTAGATTTCTTCGCTTTTTCAAATGTTGACAAAGAAGCATCAACTGCAAAACCAACCTTTCTTATGTCTTTACAAGCTTTTACTTGAGTTCCATTCCTAGAAGAATCTTCAATATATTTTACTTTTAATTCCTTATTAAGAAATTTAGTTATCTTATATATGTTCATAATAAAAGATAAACAATAATGATATTTATACTTTACTAACTTTCAACTGTTTCATGCCGTAGCCTTGGGGCAAGAACCCAGAATTTACGTTTCTTCTCTTTATGAGAGAAAATAATTGCGTTATTTTTTCTAAGAACATGTATAATATTTCTAGCGTTAGAAATTTTGGTATTTAATTCTCTTGATAGACTTAAAGTATCAACAGTTCCAATCTCCTTTATTACTTTGATTGCTTCTTGCATTCTTTCGCTAGATAAAACATCCTCATACGGAGTTAACTCTTCATCAACTAATTTTATTCCCATCGTTGAAAGGATATTAAATACTTGATTTTTATTCAATTTTTCACCTTTCAAAATTGGGTTTTCTTCAAACTTTTCTAAATACATGAAAATATGTGAAACCATATCAAGTAAAGCTCTTACGCTTCCGCCAGAAGATGCTAGAATTAACTTCATAGCCTCATCATTAAAACTTTCAGAATAGTCTTTGTCTCTAATAGTTAATCTTTTTGAAAGAACTTTTTTTAATTCAAAATTCTTTAGTTTTCGCATCCTAAGATGTTTATTTCCCATTCTGTCCTGAAAAGAACCTGAGAAGTTGGTATGTAGGGCATCATCAATCTGACAAATAACTACACTATGTACGCCATAATCTTTATTTGATTTTGAATTCCACAATCCCTTAACTGTTTCTGTTACATATCTTGATATTTCATGAGATTCATCGAGCATAACAATATAATTTCGTGGTTTTCGCATTATGAGCTTTTCAAAAAAATTTCTGCCCCTATCTAATTCTTTTTCAATATCATGCTCTGGTTTAATTCTATCCCCACTGATAAAAATAAATTTGTAATCACTTAATCCAACATGTCTTTGTAGTCTTTCTAGCATAGAAGTTTTTCCACTGCCTGTAAATCCAGACAACATACAAATTTGACCTTGTTTAATATATTGCAAAAGAGTATTTTCTATCTCTTCTACTCCTATTAAATTAGGATTGCTCCTTACATCTAATGGGTTTTTTTTAAAGCCAAACTTTTCAAACCACATAAATATAAAATTACAGAAAGGGTTTTTAATGATTGTTGTGAAGAAAGATATAAGATAAAAAATAAAATGAATTATTTTATAATTTTGCTTCTTTATTTCCAAATATTTCTAAAATAGAATAATTATTAAAGAGATAAGGGATATAGTCTTTTGCATCAGGAAAAGGGTCTGTTCTTAGCTTAGAAATATTTTCCTTCATCATATCTTTTGCTTTATTTACAGCCTCAATTACAGAATTTCCCTTTAAAATAGACTTAACTAACAAGTTTGATGGTTCTAAAAAAAGTTTAGCCCTCTTATCCTTATGAACTACAGTTTGAGAATTAATATCCATACCTAAAGCAAAATCGTCAATATAACCTATAAAAGTAGTGTTATCATCAGCTATACCCTTTCCTAACTCTAACGCAGA
>CAYZMD010000004.1:0-30371 GCA_964479425.1 uncultured Methanosarcinales archaeon
AAAAAATACATTTTTTAACTAAAATATTTAAGGAAAAGAAATTAGAGATAATTGATCCTAGTGAGGAAATTAAAGAATCATACCTTGAAAAATCAGAAAGTAATTTAATTTCTGCCAAGATTTTACTTGAAAATGATCGACTAGAAGAATCAGTTTCATTGAGTTATTACAGTATGTACCATTTACTAACTGCATTGCTCTTTAAAGTTGGGATTAAGTGTGAAAATCATTCTGCTTCCATTATTTTACTTAAGGAGTTATTTTCTTCTAATAATGAACTAATCTCTTTCGCAAAAAAAGAAAGAATTGATAAACAATATTACACTGATTTCAAAATTACAAAAAATGAAGTGGCAGAAGCAGTAAAAATTGCAGAAGATTTCAATAAAGAACTGTTAGACTTCATTTCAAAGTTAAACAATAAACAAATTGAAGAATACCGTGAAGAATTAAGAAATGCTTTACAATGACAACCATAATGAAATGAATTACCCACAGAAGCAAGCTCCGGTATTAAACCCAACTAAGAATAAACTTGTCGTTTTTACCGGGAATCCCGGTAAAAGATATAAGTCCCTAAATTCCCGGTAAAATTGCATTTTATCGATGTCTTTACACCACGCGGAATCTGAACTTCTTAGACCCAACAATATTAACAATACAGGGTCTGTACTAAGGTGTCTATATTTTCTACATAAATGGCATTATGTTTTTAGCTCTAAATTCAATGCTTCTTTTTATGATCATCTGATGATGCAATGCCCCTAAATGTTTTACCTGGACACAAAATGCTCATGGAGAGCAAAGGCTATTAATCTGTTAAGTTGACTGTTGTTGGAAGCCTTATTTAATTGATACTAATAATTGCTTTAATTCCTTTAATGATTCCTACGATTCTAAATGTTGGTAGAAATACGTAACGGTATGCCTCATGATTCCCGTAATCTTTTTTTTGTAACTTAACATATCCTTCAAACCACATAAATATTTAATTATCATTAAAGTAGAAAAACTTTGAAATGCTATTCATTGAATTATTAATTGCATTAATATGTGGATGTCTTGCAGGGATTATAACAGGCCTTATTCCTGGAGTGCATATTAATTTAGTTAGTATTATTCTACTTAGCGCTTCTGGGTATTTGCTAGGGTTTGCTTCTGTGTTATCATTAGCTGTTTTTATTATTGCAATGTCTGTAACGCATTCGTTTTTAGATAGCATACCTTCAATATTTCTAGGAGCACCAGATGCTGCAATGGCTCTAAATGTTTTACCCGGACACAAAATGCTTATGGAAGGTAAAGGCTATGAAGCTGTTAAGTTGACTGTAATTGGAAGTCTTATTTGTTTGATACTAACGATTGCTTTAATTCCTCTAATGATTCCTATCTTACCTTTAATTTATGAGTTTATTCAACCATACATTGGTTGGATATTATTATTTATTTCAATATTTATGATATTAAAAAGTCAGAAAAAGTTATGGAGCGCTTTTGTTTTTCTTGGTAGTGGAGCATTAGGTATTGCTGTATTAAATTTTCCTAATCTAGAACAACCTTTATTTCCAATGTTAAGCGGAATGTTTGGAATTAGTGCTTTGTTGTTGTCATTAAATCAGAAAACGACATTACCTGAACAAGTTATTTCTGAGACTGTTAAAGTTAGTAAAATAAAAAGTACTAAAGCAATAATTGCCGCAGTTTTTTCAGGAAGTTTGACTGGAATTTTTCCAGGACTTGGAGCAGCGCAAGCTGCAATAATTGCCATGCAATTTGTTGGAGATATCGGAATGCATGCTTTTATTATTATGATTGGTGGAATAAACACTGTTAATTTTGTATTTAGTATTGCCACCTTGTATGCTCTTGCAAAAGCTCGTAATGGCGCAATAATTGTTGTCATGGAAATTTTAGAAACAGTTAGTATGAATGAAGTTGTTATATTACTAAGTGCTGCTTTAATTGCAGGAGGGGTTGCTGCTTTTTTAGCATTAAAAATCAGTAAACTTTTTGCAAAAATGATTACTAAATTAAATTATGCAATGGTTTGCTATGTTGTAATAATATTAATTGTTTCGCTCGTTTTTTTCTTTTCAGGAACGTGGGGATTAATTGTTTTAGCTATTAGTACAGCATTAGGAATGATTCCTGCTATTGTAAACGTTGGTAGAAACAACGCAATGGGATGCCTAATGATTCCTGTAATTATATTTTTTTTGATGTAATAAAAAAGTATATAAATCATAAAGTTAAAAACTAATAAATGGGAGAAGATATTTGGTCAGAATCACAATTTATTTACCATATGGTTAAAGATATTCTTCTATTGCCGCTTACTTTAATTCTTGTGCTCTCTAAAAAAAAAGAGCCTATCCATTTGTTACAGCCATTAAAAGATGTTTGGAAGTTCTTGACAGAGGCAAAGATGGTTTTTTGGATAATAATGTTCAATATATTTGTTTTTGTCGGAGTAAGAGTAATACTTTATATGAATGGTTTTGGATTATTTGATGATGTTATAGCAGGGATAGGTTTTGGAGATTTTTTTGCAAATACCCTATATGAGAATGTTGGATTCAACATAGATTTGGTTAATTTTCAAGTAGAGAATTTACTTGCTTTCAGTACAGGGTCATTGTTTCAGCACCCAATATATATAATTCCTTTCTTCCTTACATTTTTTACTCACTCTTCTTTTTCTCATTTATTTGGAAATATACTTGGATTATTTATTTTTGGGAGAGTTTTAGAGCGAAAATTAAACGCGTCTAAAGTGTTATTTTTGTATCTGGCAATTGGAATTGTGTCATCATTTTTGAGGGTACTATTAGATACATTTATTTTTCATCAAGACGCAATTATGAACGGCGCATCAACAGTTGTATTTGGCTTTATTGCTATCGCCATAGTTTTATCTCCGTTTTATATCAGCTATGAAACACTTTTCCCTTTCCCTATAACTATTCTAGGCCTAGGGGCTTTAACTGCAGAACTTGCAAATCTTGTAGGAGCAATAAATACAGGAGGAGATACTATAGGGCATATGATTGGGTTTTTCAGTGCACTTGGTATGATTATATATATGTATAAAGACAAATTAAAAGATATATCTCTAGGGATAGTATTTTCCATAATAACATTATTGCTTTCATTGGTTCTATTTTTTGGGTTTGGAAAAATTGGGTTGCCTCCAGTTGAATTAATACTAAAATGGGTGGGGTTCTAAAATGAACAGAATAAAAGAAGCATCATTGTTTGCAACATGGATTGTGTTTTTGACGATGCTAGTTCCACGTTTTAATTTCATGAATGCTAGCTTTGGATTTTGGGTATGGATTGCTGTAGGATTTTCGATATATCATTATTTAGAAAAAAAGCCAGAAACAAACTTTGGTGTAAAAATTGGATTTTGGACTGGTATTTATTCTTTAGTATCTGTAATTTGCTTGATACTGTTCGTGAACTTATTATTTAATAATCAAGGCTATCTTCCGATAGTTAACAATTTAAATTCCTTCTTACTTATGGCATTGCAGGCATTCTTGTTTTTGTTTATTCCGGCTGTTTTAATGGGATACATTATAGAATTAATATATCTAAATAAAAATAAAATAAAATCAAATAAAAAATATCTAATCCCATTATTGTTTAGTATTACCTCTTATTGTACAGCTTCTGCGATAATGGTCGGTTTTTATTATCCGTTAGTAAGCGACATAATATTCCTTTTCCTTTTGTCAGTATTTGCATTTCATTCCATAAAATACTTTAATATAATATCTAAGAAGAAAATTAAAACAGTATTTGAAATTGTTAAATATAGCTTAATTTTTAACTTATTTACAATAATATCTATAATGATTCTAAATCGAGTATTTGATTTATTTAATGTCCCAAAACCGATATTTGGAGAACTAGCTATTTCTAATATTTCAATAATCAATGAAATTGCAGGACATGTTTATCTTTCAATTATAGCAGGTTTTTGGATGATATTATTAGGAACAATAGCTTATTATTATCACATAAAAAACAAAAGGAGATATAAAAAATGAAAATATGGGCACTTGTAACTGGAACTGTTATTGCTCAATAGGATTATGTATGTTATTCTTATTCTGGACTGGAGAATCTATTTTGGCTATTAATGGAATGAATGTATCACCATATCTATTGGTTCTAATTGTAGAAGCAATAGCAGGATCGTTAATATATTATTCAACAAAATAATTCTTTTATTTTTTTATAAATAAAATAAAAAAATTATTTATGGCTTTTTTCTTCTTAAATTCTAACTAATCTTAGTCTTTCCTCTTCCTTCAAATCCTTAGCAACTTTCTTTTGGATTTTAACTTGTTCATCAAAACTCAAATTTTTAGCCATATTTATGTATTGTCTTTTCAGGTATGTGGGGATTAATTGTTTTAGCTATTAGCACAGCTTTAGGAATGATTCCTGCTATTGTTAATGTTGGTAGAAATAACGCTATGGGATGCCTAATGATTCCTGTTATAATATTTTTTTTGATGTGATGTTTAATCTTTTTTCTCTGGAATAATAGTGTGTTTTGTACCTTCAGCCTTTTCGTTAACACAATAAAATCCAAGAATTTGTTTAGTTTTAACCTTAGAATATTGATAAAATTAATTGGAACTTATCCTTAGAAAGAGAAATTACAGCTATCGCTATTATTTGATAAAATTAATAATCTTTATTTATTCTATCTGAATTTCAGTAGCTAAACATTGACCAGGCATACCTTTTTCCATTAATACTCTAATTGCACCAGAATTACCGTGTGCTGATCTAACTTCTCCATTAACAGTGTTTTTTGCTGGAGTTGTCCAAACAGCTTTTTTTCCTACAAGTTCTTGAGCTTTCTCTCTGGTGTCAACGCTTGGTACCAAAACAATTAATTGATTAGGTGATTGACAATGCTTACTTCTTCTATAACTTTGGATTAATGCTTTCATAACTCTTTGAAATAAATGGTTATTTATATAAGTTGTTGTTTATGTTTTATAATACCAAATGGTATAATTTTAATAATATATTAGTTTATATTGTAAATATACCATATGGTATTTATTTTATTATGAAAAAAACGTAAAAAACGAAATGTTTATATATTATCTGCTTTATACCAAAAGGTATAAATACCAAATTATTTGTTAAATCTTGTGCCTTGAGGTTTATACCTACCCCCAAAATCCAAGGCACTTTTTTATTTTTTTAACAGATACTATCGATAAAAAACAGTAAGATTTAAATAGAAGACTACCAATTGGAATATATACCACTTGGTATAAACACGTGATAACATTGCCCAACTCAGAAACATTTAATGGAAGAGAGAATATTTTAGAAATTCTTAGAAAGAATCAGGAAAATATTAAACATGGGAAGGGTCAAAATATTGCTTTGGTTGGGCAAAGAAATATTGGAAAAACAAGCATTCTAAAAAAAATTGACGGCATTTATATCGACTTAGAAAAGTTATCTTTAAGTCCTGAAAGTTTTTCTATGGAAATTCTTGAAAAAGTTGCAAGATTATATGGAAAAAAGGTTAAAGACCTTAAAAACGAAACTGTTTCTCTTATTATTAATGAGCTTGAAAAAATAAAACCAGATCAAGTAAAGTTGTTGGGTTGGGCATTTGACTTCTTAGAATCACATGATAAGGTTTTAGTTATTGACGAGTTTCATAAAGTTCTTGATTTTAACAATTTTGGACAAATAAAAGATATCCTTTCGTTGTTAAAAGAAAGAAAATGGAAACAAAATTTGGTTGTTGCATCATCTGCAGAATCAGATATGAAAAAGATTGCAAAAAAGCTTGACATGACTGTCGTTGAAGTTTCTGGACTTGACCGAGAAAGCGTAAAAGAATTAATTGAACAATATATTAAAATTGGGGAAAAAGAGGTCGACAAAATTTATTCTTTAACGCAGGGTATTCCACTTTATGTGGTTGCCCTGTGTAAAAGATATAAAGAATTAAAATCTGTCGAGAAAGCGTTTGTTTATGAAATTGTTTCTGAAGAAGGTATTATACATAATGCTTTGAAGTTTAATTTAACAGAAAGCTTAGGCAGAGCTCGTGGTCAAAGCTTACTAATGAGCGTAATGAAAACATTAGCGCAAAATGATAATTTAAGATTAACAGATATCAGTTCTAAAATTTATAGAAGCGGACCTGTTACAAAAAGTATAGTTGACAGGCTAGTACAAGTAGACATAATCTCAAAAGAGAACAAATTATTTTCAATAGCTCCAGTTCTAAAATACTTTATTTATCAAGTATATGTTATGGGCAATGACATCACTGAACTAAATAAATTAGCTAGGGAGGTTTTCAAATGAAACCTCTGAATAAGAAAATAATGTTTGTGTTCTTATTACTACTTGCTATTGGCGTAGTTGCAGCAAGTGTTGAGGGTGCTACACTTTGGGATTCTGTAAAGAATTTAAAAAACACAAACATGAAGAATGTTGGTGTTGGAATTGGTAATTTTGTTATTGTTTATGTTATAATATATTTATTGTTTAATTTTATACCTGGATTAAGTAAGCAATTGCAAAAAGATAGCTATAATAGTGGAGCACAACAATATATAATTTACATAATAATTGCAGCATTGTCAATAGTTGTTGCAGTCAAGCTAGGAAATACATGGATATGGCAATCATTAACCAAATTTGAACAAATACGTTGGTTCTTATTTTATCAAAATAAATTCACAATAAGGCCAATAGTAAACACCATGATTGTAGCAATTATTATTATGATTGCTAAGACGTACATTAAGGCATTAGACTTACCGACAGAAAAAGATTCAAAATCATTAGTCTGGATATTAGCAATAATAATTGGCGCTATGATTGCACATAGTGCTGCATTTGGTGGTGCTAGTGGAGAAGTACAAATGAATGAGTGGGTCTGGGATGGCAAGTTTGTACTAAAAGCAGAAGTGTATTTACTTGGTGCAAGAAAAGGAACTACAATAGGATCAGGCCATACTGGATGGTATTGTGAAGGAACTTCTAAAATAGGAAGCTGTACTGGAAAAGAAAGATTTGGAATATTAAGTACGAAAGCAGAAGTCACTCCTAAAGATATTAGACGACCGCTAATGGCGTTCATTGCTTCATTCATATTTTACTTTTTAATTTTTGATTTAGTTGCAAAAATGGGAAAAAGTGCAATATTCAAAATATTATATGTGTTTTTAGCAGCAAACCAAGCAAGCCATGCAGCAAATCTTGTGTCAGTAATCGGTTCAGTCTACTGGCTAATATTATGGATTTTATACAACCAAATGAAAAAAGAGATGGGTTCAAACGCAGCAGGAGGATTTGCGTTTGCAGTAGTTCATACTGTTGCTACAGGAATTGGCTATGCACCTAAATGGGTTGTAACAGCATTACCATCAACTCCATTATTTGGAAATGTTTTTGCTAGTAATTTCTTGATTGGATGGTTATTAGGATTCCTATTAGGAATGTTATTTGGAGAAGGTGGAGCAATTAGTGGAGCTTGGAAAAAAGGAAGCAAAGATGCAAAAGCTGCAGCAGCAGAAAAAATTGTTGGCGGAATAAAACAAATACCAAAAACAATGTTGGATATTTTAAAATATATGAAAGCTGGTATGGGAAACTGGTGGAATGTTGCCGCCCTAATAACAGGAATAGTAACTGCTACAGCAATAGCACCTTGGTGGATTGTAATTCCATTAATGAAATTATTAGGAGCAGGAGGATTCCTAAAGGTAATTATCGATTATAGCAATTCCGGAAATGACGGAAAAGCTAAGAAAACAATAGATAAAATAAAAGGGATAAAGACAGATTTGGATAAAGCAAAAAATATTTTAATAAAAAAGGAAAATTCCCTATCAGTGACTTTACAAGGAATACTCCAACGTAAAAAGTCTGAAATAAATATGGGGAGTCCTGAAAATTTTGAAAATATGTTTATTTATTTAAGTAGGCAAATTCCTTTAATTAATTTTAATGACATGAAAATGTATCTAGATACCCAAAGAGCGACATATAACGCACTACATAAGTTCTTATTTGGAGAGGGAGAGCAAGCAAATAATGCCATACATATCTATGGAACATTCCTTGAAAGAGAACTGTATCCATCAATTATTACAGAATTAAAAGCAATAAAAAATTTAGAAAATGACTACGAAAAATCATCTAAAAAAGCTGGAGAATTATTTGAAAATTTACAAAGCTATACTAAAGAAGAGATGTCAAAAATAATTGAATTATTCGGTAAAAGAACATGATAAACGACAAACAAAACTTGGAAAAAGAAATGGAAGATATAATGAAGAGACTTGAAAAGTTTGCACATGAACATGAAGAATATGAAAAAGTTTTTGAACAATTAGAACAGAAATTCAAGAATACTCCAGAAGGTAAAGAATTTGAAGAGTTAGAGAAATTTGTTAATGTTTTGAAGAATAAGATAGCGACTACCGAGAAAGCAAGAGAAATATTTGGAACCTTGATTAATTATCTAAAAGCAAACAATGACAAATTTAATAGAAAAATTGAGAAAGATTGGGAGATTATTAAAGTAGAAATAGAGGAAAGTGAGTTTATTGTTGGAGTTGTTGAAGGCTTAGAAAAAGCAATGACGCATGGAATTGAAATTAATAAGTTTAGATCAGAAATTGCTGGATATATTGGATATCTAAGAAATAAAAAAGATAAAAAAACAATTAAAAAATTATTAGATAATAAGTATGTAAAAAAAGCAGCTTACTTCAATAAAGAACTGGAAAAATTAAAAGACGTAAAACAAATGTTAGTACATCTTGTTACTAACAAATATTCAGGAAAAGATCTAAAGAACTTTACAAAATTACAACAACACCCAGAGAATTTAGCAAATTGGTTTCTAAAAAATATAGAAGATGAAGAAATTGCAAGAGAAATTTTAAAATTTTCAAACGAGAAAAAAAAACACACTTTTGAACAATGGTTTATATTTATTAAAAAATTAATCCTGGATTTTGAAGGAAGAAGAAATAAAATATTAACTAGAAGAGAAGATGAAGCAAGAACAGAAGTTGCCAGGATATTAAGTGAAAGAAATGAAGAATTAGAGAAAACAAGAGAAACTCTAAGATTAAAAGTAATCAAAGATATTGAAAAAAGAAGAGAAGATATTGTTAGAAGTAAGGAAAAAACACTAAACAAATTCAGAAAATGGAAAGAAAAGAGAGTACATCACCTTAGAGAGTTGCAGGTATTAGGGGAAGTTGAAGCAAAAGAAATTCCTGAAAAAGCTAAAGAAGTAACGCAAGCTACAATAAATAAAGTTGATAATAATTATAAAAATCTTGAGTTTTTAGAAAAACTAGACTTTAAATCCTTTATGGCAAACTTTGATGAGAATATTCAAAGACTTGAAGGGACAATTGAAGTTAAAAAATCTTTGAAAGATGATGAAAATAAAATTAAAAAAATATTGAAGGAATTAAATATAATAAAAAATAGTGAAGAACAGCTTTTGCAAGAAGTTGAAACAAACATGGAAGAAGTACCCAGAGAAATTAAGAAATTACTGAAGAAGTCAACGTAAAGTTTATATAATATATAATGAATAAAAAATGAAAAAGAGGATACGAATGAAAAAAGGATTGGTGTTATTATTACTTTGTATATTTCTCATTAGTATAGTTAGCGTAAGTGCGGCTCCAGCAGTTGTTGAAAAATCTAGAACAGCAATCAAAGGTGCTTTTGATAAAATTGGCACTTTCTTAAGCGAAAAACAAGATACCAAAACGATTAAAACTATAGATTTTTTTATGTTCTTTATATTATTTAGTTCGATTGCCATAGTTGGCCTTAGAGGCTGGGGCGGAGCTGAATCAACAAATTCTGTAAAAGCTATTGCAGTTACGTTTGGTGCAATGTTGTCATTAGCATTAGTATGGAAAACTAAACTTTCAATTGTAACATTATATCCATTTGCAATGTCATTCTTAGTACTTGCAGTGTTTATTTTATTCTATAAAACATTAATAAAATTAGGATTAGAACAACATAAAGTTATGGCTATTGTTATTGCATTCGTATTGGTAGGGTTCTTTGTATATACGTTTGTTGGATGGGAATCAGTATTATCAAACATAAAATCACCAATTCCTAGCTGTGAGGAGACAACTACTACTAAAGTTAATTATGCAGGATTTTATACTTCTAGTTTTTGGGGAACTGTAGCAGATGCAAAGCTGATAGCTGATGTTTCTACAAGTTCTGGTGTTCATCCTTGTTGGATTATGGGACTTATGGAAGCAGAAAAAATAGGTAATTCAGAAAGATATAAGGATACTAGACAAATTGCAATAGATGCTTCTAAATTAAAAAGCAGTAATATTTTTTCTGAATATGATAATCAATGGGAATTTGCAATTACTGCATTCAAAACAAACACCAACGTTATCAAAGAAGCAATAAAAGAAACAAAAGAAACAGATCCTACTTGGGGTATTATGGCTAATAAACTTACTGTGCAACTTCTTAAAGCAGATTCAGAAATAGAAAAGAAAGGAGATGAATATATTGAAGATTTATATAAAGAAATAAGACCTCATCATAACGTAGCCAAAGCAACATATGATAAATGCTACGCAGAATTTGAAAAGGTTAAAAAAGTCGAAGACAAGAAAACAGATGATAAAAAAATAGATACAACAACAAAAACTGAAGGAATAGGAAATAAATTTTTAAATCCAAATTTTAATTATGATGATTTAGAAACAGGAGTAGAATATGTTTTTCAATTTACTTCTTTAAATGATAAAATATCTTCTTTTAAATATGAAATTTTTAAAAATGCTGCTCTTCTAACAGATGATAGATGGAAAACTGACGTCGAATCAAAAACTATAATTATAGATCCTTTTATTTTCAAAAATGAAGGAGAACATAGAATTACAATTAATCTTTATAATTCTAAGAATGAACTTATCGGAAAATACGACAAAACATTTAATGTAAAACAAAGAATAGGTGCACCCAAATCTATTACAACAGAGAAAGAGCCATCTAATACATTAGTTAATCTTAATGTTGGAGAGATAAAAAGATTTAGAATTTATTTGGTTGGTATTGATTTTTCAAGATCTAAAGTATTGAAAGCCAATATAGACTTGATGAATAAAAAGACTCAATCTGTTGTAAAATTAGATATTTTTGAAACTTTAAAAGAAAGTGATAAGGGCTACTATGTAGAATATTCTATTTCAAAAGACCAAACATCAAAAGCTGGAGAGTTTCAATTAGTAATGGGAGTAACAGAAGGAGAGGACTTAGTAGCTGGAGAAACTTGGGACATAAAAATTGGATTTTCTACTTTTGATAAATATGTAGAAAATAATCCAGAAACTCTAGATAAAAGAGATACCAAATGGTGGACTGGATATATAAACGAATTGGCCAACGCAAAATGAATAAAAAAATAATAATTGGAATGTGTATTTTAATTTTCTTAGCTAGCTTTGTAATTGCTGAAGATGTAGATATGACAAAAGCTTTCCAAAAAGGAATTGATGCTGCCAAAACTCGATATGAATATGATTTAATGCAGACTACGTATGACAATATTAAAAATAAAATATCAACAGATGATCAAAAAGTAATAGAAGACATGCTTGAAAAAAGAGAAAATTTTGATCCTACCACTTGGGAAAAGCATGGTTCAAAAGTTGGATGGGGATCAGGATTAGTTATTCTAATCCTAGCAATAAGCTTTGGAAAGAATAAGCTAAAGAAAAATGCGAAAAAAATAGAAACTAATACTGATGAACTTGAATTTGGAGAAATTGAAGTGAATAATATTTCTCACGCAAAAGGATTTTTCATTCTAAATAATTCTTTTGATGAAGATATATCCGTAGCAATTGCAAGCGGAGATATAACTAATTTTAAATTAGATACAGGAAAAGAGTGGGAAAATGAGAGGAGCGCAGGGGTAATAGATTATGGGAGTATTAATGAAACAACACCAATTAAAATATTGTTTAAGCCTACTGAGAACAAAGAATATTCAGCAACAATAATAATAAGGTCTGAAGGATTAGAAGAAAAAGAAATAGAACTAAAAGGGGAAGGAATATAAAATGGCAAATCCTGAAATCAAAATAATAGAGAAAGTTATGAACTTTGGAAAAGTAGCAATAAATAAAGGACGACTACACTCTGCTAATTTTAAAGTAAAAGGATTAACTAAACCTCTAAGTGTAAATTCAAACAATCCACATTTTACAATCCTTGATGAGGATAAAAATGTACTAAAAGCCCAAAAGCAAGCACAATTTAATGTTCAGTTTAAACCTACAGAAGCAATTGAAGAAGCAGGCAGCATTTTAATAGAATCAGAAATAGGTAATTTTCACATTCAAATGAGAGGCATCGGAATCAAACCAATAATTGACTGTGGAGAGGATGAACTTGTTTTGACAACAGATAGAGATGTTGCAGTTATAACAAGCTATATTCTAAATATTCAAAATATAATGCAAGAAGTGAAAGTTAATATTCCTAAACAATATAAAAATCTAGTTAGGCTTTCTAATAATGAAAAAGGGCCATGGAAAGAAGAAATAACAATACCAAAATCAGAAAAAATAGCACAACATACTATATACGTTAAATGGACTGGTAGAAAAAGTAAACATTTTAAAATTGAACATAAATCAGGGAATATAGTTTCTGAGAAAAGAATATTATTAAAATTAAACAAAGCTATGCCAATATCTAGAAAAGAAAGAAAAATAGAAATGAGTGAAGAAAGAGTAATTGAAGTATTAAGTGAAGAAGAACAAATTTTAAGAGAGGATTGGAAAAAGAATCTTAATGAAATTAAAAAATCTATTTCATATGTATACAAAGCAGATGTTAAGGCTAGATGGGAAAAAATGAATAATGAAGCAAAAAAAATACTTCTTATCTTAAAACATATTCATAAAGAATTTCCACAAGAAGAAAAAGAAATGAGAGCGTTATTATACAAACTAATTAAAAATTTAGAAAAACCCACTGCAAATGCAAAATGGGTCAAAGAAATTTATGAAGAAGTAAAAAGAATAATTGAAGATATCGAAAAAATCAAATCACGTGAGGTGTGAAGCAATGGTAAATCCGTTTAAATTATTAACAAGAAAATTCAAATCAACTGGTGGACTAGTTGGTAGAATAGGTCAAAAACTAACTGAAAAAGCTGCTATGCATAACATTAATGATATTGGCAAAATGATAGATGAGCTCAAAAAAGATGCAAAGACTCATGAGATGGAAGACGAAATAAAAATAATCCAACATGTTAATGAAACACAAAGAGAAGCTGTGGATGATATGGATAAATTATTTGAAGCCACAACTGTTGTTACTGATAAAATTGTAGTGCTCGATAAAAACATAAGAGACTTTGAAGTTAAAAAAATTAAGCCAAGCAAAGTTGCTGATAAAGTTGCTATTATGAATGAAATGGCAAAAAGAAGCAAAAATATGACAACAAAAGCTCTAGCGCAATTTAAAAAAGAATATCAAAGATTACTAAGTCTAATAAAAACAAGCGGAGACATAGGGCATACTGTTGTAGTTGAAAATATGTTGATGAATATTAAAAAGGAAAATATTGGATATGTTGATTATTTTCAAATGAGAGGAGAGTATAAAGCTGAGACTAATGCATTAAGAAAAGCTGGTAGTGCTTTTCAAGAGTTCAAGAAAAGGTGGAATCAGATAGAAAGAGCGCAAAATGAAAAATTATACAAATCCTTAAAAAAGCAATTAGTAAAAGAAATTGATACAATATATGATGAACTAGAAAGAGGATTTAATAATTCATACCAAGCAGTTATGAGAGAGATTTTGTGGTTGTTTGTACTTCAACATAAACTAGAACAATATTATAGAGAAGTTGAAGAATTAAATATTGAAAAAGAAATTCCAGAAAAAATTGCAGAAGATGCAGAAGCACACGTTAGAAAGATAGAAGCAAAATTGCATGATTTGACTAGAACAGAAAGAATTATTGTACAAAAAGAATACAAAGCAGAAGATGATACTTGGATTAAAGCTGCTTGAGGTGAAAAATGATTGAAACAAAAGATATATTAAGTTTTATTATTGGAGTAATATTATTCGCAGTTGGATTATTACCAGTACTAGCAAAAGGGAATATTGGACCTTCATGGTTTGCGTTAGGATTTTTGCCAGTACAAATTTTTGCATACATTATTGCTATAGCGGGATTTTATTTAATTATAGAATCATTCATTGAAATTACAAACAGCAATGCTATTGGATGGTGGAGTTTTTTAATTGCAGGAATATTTATGATTGTTGGTATACTACAAGTATTAAGTAATTTTAGTATAGGTCCATCATGGTTTTATTTTAATATTCCAATACTAGCATACTATGTAATATTCATGGTAGAAGGATTATTCCTAATGATTGCTATGTTTGCAATGGAAATATGAAGTTATACAAATGGCGAGCGGTGAGGGATCAAACCCTCATTACTCGAATTAATAATGTTGCAAAAGATGGAATGGCAACGAGCGAAAAGTTAATAGAAACAAAAGATAATATAGAAAAAGCATTCAAAAATAAAGATGAATCATTTTACAAAAAATCAATTCTTTCTTATCAAAATCAAATAATGATAATGAGTATGCAATCTAAATCAATAATCAAAGATGCTCAAACCATTATTTTTAGAACACATAAAAAGAGAAGCCAACTAAAAGAACATGGAGAACACATAAAAAAATTATATATAGATGAAGCAAGTAAACTAGCAAAGAGTGCTCTTGCGCTAAAAACAGGCAAAACAAGCCCTGCTAAATTAAAAGAATTCTCTTTACGAAAAAATAAAAGAATTTTTCAATTGATTAAAAAAAGAATTATTCCAATATTTGGAGTTCATAAAAAGATTAAAGATAATAAACTAAAAAATGAAAATGATATAACGCAATTTGAAAAGGACTTACATATTGAATTGCACGAATTAGCATACATTATAGAATTTGGATTTGTTATACTGCATAGATTAAAACATGAGAATACAGCTGTTCATGAAAAAATGCAAAAACAAATTGAGACAGCACATATATATGTAAAAGAAAAAATTATTGACAAAATAGAAAAAAGTACTAGATTACAATTACATGAAATGAAATTGCATTAGAGTTAGATAAAATGTTTGGAATGAAACTAAAAGAAAAAAATAGCATTGAAACAATGGAAGAGTTAGTTTTAATGATGCAAAACGAGATAAGACACGTTAATGATTTTGAAAAATCACTATTACAAGAATTTCATGAGATAGAAGATATTAAACATAATCTTGGAATGATTATGCATCAAATGATCAATGCAAAAAAATTAAACCAAGAACGAGAAATTATTCTTAAAAAATTAATGACTGAAACATCATATAGAAATTCTAAAATTAATATTGATAAATGTAAAAAACTAATTAATATGTCAAATCATATTATTCAACAATTATCACCTATGATTAGTTTAATATTTAACGAAATAAAAAAATTATACATTGAAGATACACATGTTCTTTATCGTGAATCCATAGAAAATCAAAAATATATGGAAAATGTTGATAAAAAAACAAGAGAGATGGAAATAGAAATTAGGAAAATAGATGATGAGGCAGGAACACATAGCAAAACTTTAGAGGATATATCAAAAAGAATTCATCAAATCGAATATGATCGAAGTATGAGACCAGAAAAGAGAACTGGAAAAATCGGATTTCAAAGCTAAAAGTTTATATAGACAATAACATATTTTAATTTAATAAAAAGAGGTGTAAAAATGGAAATACAATTAACAAAAAAACCTAAGAATCCTATTATCATTGAGGGGTTTCCGGGATTTGGGCTTGTGGGAACAATCTCATCAGAATTTTTAATAGAACATTTAGACTGCGAAGTTATTGGAAGTTTATTTTTTGATGATATTCCTGCAATGATTGCAATACATGACAGTAAAGTTGTGCAACCTATGGGGATATATTATAATAAAAAATATAATATTGTATTTATCCATGGCATAACTGTGGTTCAAGGACTAGAGTGGAAAATTGTTGATGCAATTTTAGAATTAGCTAAACAATTAGGAACTAAAGAAATAATCAGCCTTGAAGGTGTTGGCAGTACGACTTCAAAAGATGATCCTAAAGTTTTCTTCTTTACAAACAATGAAAAGAATAAAAAGAAATTAGAAAAAATTGGATTAAAGCCAATGAAAGAAGGAATAATAATGGGCGTTACTGGAGCTATGCTATACAAAGGCAAAGCTTATACAAACACATGTTTATTTTCAGAAACTGCAAACAATACGCCAGACAGTGCTGCTAGTGCTAAAGTAATTGAAGCTTTAGATAAATATCTGGGATTAAATGTTGACTACAAACCTTTACTTAAACAAGCAGAGAAATTCGAAGGAAAATTAAAGAATATTATGTCTAAAGGTAAAGTTGCAGTTACAGAGCAGCAAAAAAAACAAATGAGTTACGTAGGATAAGTTTATCGAGGGTTTTGATAAGCCCTATATAGCGAACTTTGATATAAATAAATCATTAAAAAACTAAAATTTTAGAGGTTAATCAAAGTCCTCTATATTCTTTTTTTTTCTTTGAAATGAATATGTTTTGCATTATGTGAAGTTACAATTGTTTTTCCTAATCTTTTTTCAATTCTATCCTTTGCCACTTTTGCAGTTGCACCACCTTCTTTTGCAATTTCTTTACTCTCATTAAAGGTTTTAGGATCTTCCTCATTAGAAATTTCTTTAGTAGTAACTTCTGCAAGCATATTAAGAATTAATTCCATATTACTCATGTTATCACGTAAATTTCCTTTTTTTAGATTTTTGAATTGTTTATAATCTTTAATTGTTTTTCCAGACCAGGCTTTAGTGATTTCGTTAGTTAATATTGCATAATCTGATTGTTTATCAATACCAACCCTATTCCATTCCTCAGTTAGTTCTTTTCTAACTTCAATTGTTTTTAGTCTTTGATTAATCCAATCTTTAGAGTACCCTTTTTGTAAATAAGTATGCATTGCTCTTTCTATAGTCAATTCAGGGTTTTCTGTTTCCTCAATTCTTTCGTAACCTATTTTTGCTAACCATACCTTGAATGGTTCAGCCTTTTTAGATGGAATTGATTGAATTAAACGAAGTACTTGTTCCGTATCTGCAACGTCTGTTAATCTTAATTTACCATCTGGAGCCAGTAATTTCAACTGGTTACAATTTGTAACCGTTTGATTTCCTTCTTTAATTAATCGATGTTTTAGAACTTTCCAGTAATTTCTAGCTCCTTGAAAATCATTTTCAGTCAAACTCGCAACTATATCAACAACAGAAAAATACCACTTTTCTTTATCTTTATCCCATTCAACTCTTATTTTTTTGTCTTGAAATAACTTTATTGCGTTTTCCATCAAAATATATTGACAATAAACTACTATTTATTCTTTTCTAAATATAAATTATAAATAATAATCATTGCTTAATTGTAATAAGAATCAACACATAAATCATGTAAAACTAAATTTATATTGAAATAATTATTAAAAATTAACAGAAAAAAAGAAATGGATTAAATTATGTGGATTGAAGCTTAATCGACATATTAAAAAAAAACACAACGCAGATAACTTGTTTTTCTTTTTTATCGACGATAAACCTTTTTCTTTTTATATTACTTTGCCATAGTGCCTAACCTGTGTTCGTGTACTACTTCTTAGAAGTTTTAATCAAAGCTAGTAATTGCAGTAAAGGATGTCTCACTTTGAATAATAAAAAGTGAGAGTTAATTTTTATTTACAATATTGTAAAGAAAGAAAAAACAAAACTAGTGTCTATAATATAGGGGTTGTATTCTTTTTTTCTAATTGGTGTTTTAATCTCTATTCTGTAGTGTATAATAAAAACAAAAACATTTAATCAAAAACAAAAGAATTCAGCGACGAGAAGTTTTAATCAAAGCGCAAAAAGTTTGCACAACAAAATTAGAAACAATAAGAGGAGAAACTTTTATAAATAACCTGCATTAAAAAGCAAAAGTGAGTATTAAAAATGGATAAATTAAGAGAAATATTTGAACAAGAAGCAGAAAAAATATCAAAAGAACTCGACGTAATAGTGTTAAATTCAGAAAAATCTATAGAAATTATCAACTCACATATTGAGGGGCGTTTTGAAGCTTTAGGAACCATTGATAGTAATCATATCGAAGCATACTTAGACATGAAAGAAACAACTAAGGGATTAGAGGTTGATTTACTACTTGTATACCCTGGTAAAGACGGACAAACATTCTATTTTCATAAAGAAATGACAGATGAAAGAGCAAAATATCTATTTGAACAATTAGATGAAGGAGAAGAAATGCACGTACATGTAAAAGGAAAAGATTATGATAAAGTCATAAAAAAATTAAATAAAAAAGTTGTAAAACATGAAATTTACAAAGAATCTAATGCAAATCATCATACACATGAGACACAATCTGGACTTCTAATATACCATAAAAACCATACTACATCTGATGTAAAATTAGACGAGATTTACGAAGATGATGATGAAAACTTTTGTATAAAATATAAAATTTTATCCGAAAATGGACTGCATGCAAGGCCCATGTCTCAACTAATTCAAGGAATAGAAAAAATAAAAACAATTGACTGTAACGATAAATATAAAAAAATAATTTTTATGAATAACGCATCAGGAAATCAAACAAAATGTGATTCTATTATGCACATGCTACTTTTATGTGCACAAAAAGATAATGTATTAACAATCTATGGAAAAGATAAAGCGAATGTAGAAGAAGCTTACAAGGTCCTTAAAAATATTGATTCTTAATTTCTTTAATTTTCCCGACAATGACTGTTAAGTATCAAAAACAGTACATCTTTGAAACATTTGCAGTCATTAGGCTAGCCTCATAGATCATGCAATACTAAACTATTGTGTCGGAAAAATACCCTAAAAGTGAGAGTTCGTGTATACTAGCAATATGATAATCCCAGAATATGGCGGTTTGTAAGCTAAAATCGATTATGTGTTTATCCCGACACGACATCCAAATGAACAAAAATTAAAACTTTTAATCAAAAGTGAGTGTTCAGGGAGGGTAAACATAGCTTGAAAGAATAAAGTGTTAAGAATTGGGGGTTATTTTGCGTATTAAGCCTATTTTCAAAAGCAAAAGTGAGACTTAAATCAGAAAAAGGCAAGTGTATCAAAAAATTTAATAAATTAAAAAATCAAGATTAAAACCTTTAATCAATTCCTAAACATTTTGTCATGATAAACCTTTAATCGTTGCCAAAAGGTTTCAATCAGCGTCGGGAATATAGCAGAAAAGTATAAATAGTAGTAATTCTAAAAGTACATATATGAAAATTGAACTATGGCATATGAATCCAGGAATTGGCGCAAATAAAGAAGAATTAGCTAAAGTTACGCTAGCAAGGTTTGGACTTTTGCCAAGGAAAAGTGATGCTAAAGCTAAATTTCATAAACTTTTATTGGAATTATATGAAAGAAAAAAACTTGCGACAAAAGAAAAAAGCCCAGAAAAAAGTATTATGTCTGTTGAAGATATGGCGCTATTTGCAGAGATTAAACGCCAAACAATGTATGATTATTTGAAGAGATGGTTGACATTACAAATAATAAAAAAGACGTCATTTGCTTCACATGGAGCTATAGTGCAAGGGTATGAACTTAACGGAAGCAACCTAGAAGCTGCATTCTCAAGGGCACAAACAATCATACATAATCATGTAGAAAACTCATTAGAATACATACAAGATTTGCAAAAAGAAATTAAAAACGAGAAAATTAGTTTAAAATATCAAACAAACTAATTTTCTGGTACTCATAATTAAGTTATGAACAACGAGAAACTAAGATCTTAAGAAGGTATTTTTCATTAATTCTTCATCGATATTAAGTATATTTTGCTTAGTTTGTAAGTCTTTAAATTTAGCATCTAATTTTAAATAAGGCCTACCCAGTCTATATTCCTTGATTATAGGGATTCCTTTCTCAATTAAATTTGTAACATACTGTTTAACTAAGCTCTCTGTAAGATTTATTGAACCAGCAATTTTTCCATAACTTAATGGTTTATTATTATCAGCTGCATACATTACAAGAAACACTTGCCTTTCCTTTAAAGTCAAAGGTTGAACAGAATAATTCTCCTCGATATCTGGCATAAAATTAGGATCATTTGTCAATTGTTTCATCATCATTTGCATCTGATCTAGACGTTGAGCAAGCTTTTCAATCTTATTATCAAGCTGACAAAGATATTCATAATTTGCCTGAATCTCATTAGTATTGTCGTTAATACTGTCTAAATGCTGTTGAAATTGCTCTTTAATATTCTTAAAAGTAGAATCCATACTCGCTTTAATGTCTAGAAGTTTTTTCTTGCCAAAGATATCAAGTACCATTAAATTACAAAAAACTCAATTCTGTTTAAATATTTGTCGATTTTCATAAGTAAGTGATAAAGTATATAAATAAGCTATACTTCTTTTCTCAGTATGTGGGGGATTTTTAGTAGTAAGAGAGATAATAGAATACATAGATTTGTTTCCTATATAGACGATAAGACTAAAAACCTTTTAGAATGGACTAAATATTTTCATCAGAAGCACAAAGAGCATGATAAAAGGCTTGAAGATATTGAACAAAAGCTCACTTTAATACCTACAGAACATGATATTAGAGGACTTGTAGATATGCATTACTTAAATCATGATGTAAGAGATAGATTAAACGTATTACACGCAAGAATCAATCAAATGACTATGGAACATCAACATATGCCTCACAGAGTAAAGCAATTGCATGAAAAACTACGTAATTTAGAGCAGAAGCACTCACTTTTACATGATAAACATGATAATTTACGTGAAATGCATAAAGAACTCTCACAAAAACCAGTTCAAAACGTAATTCTTAATGAAAAGCCTATGGAAAAAAAGTCTCACTTTAAGGATAAATTAATAGTAAACCTAGCAAAAAACAGTAAAAATTATGTTAAAACAAGTATACTAAATATCATCAAAAGATATGGCGAGATTAAAGGATCTAAGATAAAAGAAATGGTTGTTGAAGAACAAAAACTTTGCAGCAAAAGCTCACTTTATAGGATACTTTCTGAGATAGAAAAAGAGCAAGAAGAACTAACAGTAATTAGGCAAGGAAAAGATAAGAATTATTCCATTAAAAAAATATTTTCATTACAATAAAAAAGCACACAAATTCTTTAGTTTATGATTAAAACGTATAAACAGAGATAGTCCCACTGGGACAGTCCCAGGATAGTCCCAAGACAAAGTTGGGACAATGGGTGGGACTATTTTCATAGCCCCAGAAGAAAAAACGTTGACGCTGAGACTATAGTCCCACAGTCCCAAGGTAGGACTGTCCTGGGACAATGCTGGGACAGTCCCAGGAATGTTCTGGGACTACGAAAAATCTTTGATTTTTCTATTTAATAAAGAAAAAAGACTTTATTAACTATCAAAACTTTTAAGCAGAAGAAAAAAGGATAATAAAAAAAGAGCAGAAAAGTAAAATAAAAAACAACAAAAAAAGGTACATTAAAATACATCAAAAGCATAACAAAAAATTAAGAGAAATAAGCCAGAAGTGAGGCACCAAATACCATGAAAATAACCAAATCAAGATTAGCAATAGTATTATCACAGTTAAAAGGGTTTGAAAGCCCGAAAGTGAGACATGAACAGTACATAACAGACCCAGAAATAGCTGCAGAAGTACTATGGATTGCATATATGAAAGGGGATATAGCAGGAAGTGAGATAGTGGATGCAGGATGCGGAACAGGAATACTAGGCATAGGGGCATTAATACTAGAAGCAAAGTATGTAACATTCATTGATATAGATGAAGAAGCACTAGAAATACTCAAAAATAACCTAAAATACGTAGAAAGTGAGGAGTTAATAGAGCCAAATAGCTATAAAATAGTACATTCAGAGATAAAAGATATAGATATTAAAGCAGAAGTAACGCTTCAAAACCCACCCTTTGGAGTAAAACAAAGAAAAGCAGATAAAGTATTCCTAGAGAAAGCAGTTATGAATACCAAGATAATATATTCCTTTCATAAAAGCGAAAGCTTAAATTTCATAAAAGCCTTCTGTAAAGATAACAAATGTGATATAACAGAAGCGTTTAATTTTAGTTTTCCACTGAAACAAACATATTCTTTTCACAGAAAGAGGATACAACGAATACCAGTTACATGCTTTAGAATCACCTCGAAACATTTTTAAACAATTGTTTATTCGAAAAGGAAATGGAAATATCTATTGTAATACCTGCATATAACGAAGAAAAAAGGATAAGTAATACACTTAAAACAATAGATGAATACCTTAGTACCAAATTTAAAAATTATGAAATTCTAGTTATTGATGATGGAAGTAAAGACAATACAATACAAAGAATAGAAGATATGAATATTGCTAACGTTAGAATACTACAAAATAAAAGGAACCAAGGAAAAGGATATGCAGTAAGAAAAGGAGTATTAAACGCCAAAGGAAGTATCATTTTATTCTCAGACGCAGACCTTTCTACACCTATTGAAGAATTCGAAAAGTTACATATGCAGCTAAAAAATGGCTACAACATTACAATCGGATCAAGAAGACTAAAAAACTCAGACATAAAAATAAAGCAACCACTATACAGAAGAATTCTAGGAAAAGGATTTGGAATTACTGTAAGATTACTTATGGGGATGAATATCAAAGACACACAATGTGGGTTTAAACTCTTCAAGAAAGATATAGCTAAACAATTATTTAATATTCAAAGAATAAAAGGATTTAGTTTTGACGTAGAAATATTATTCTTAGCAAGAAAAAATAAAGCAAGAATCAAAGAGATTCCGGTCATATGGAAAGACTCTGCAGCCGAGAGTAAAGTAAATGCATTCTCTGAGTCCTTTAGAATGCTAAGAGACCTGATAAAAATAAGGATG
This sequence comes from uncultured Methanosarcinales archaeon, assembly GCA_964479425.1. Taxonomy (GTDB): domain Archaea; phylum Nanobdellota; class Nanobdellia; order Woesearchaeales; family CAYSVS01; genus CAYSVS01. The sequence goes on from CAYZMD010000004.1 coordinate 23,108, forward strand.
ATGCATAGATAATGTCGATAAAAACTCTTGCACCAACATACTATACGAGACTAATAGAAACAACCAAAAGAATTAGAAAATGTAATACATTCCTAAACGCAGGTTGTGGAGATGGATTCTTTGATACTTACATAAAGACTAAAGCATCTCACTTAACAAGTACAGATATCAATTCTAACGACATAAAAATTGCCAAGATAATAAACCCAGAAGTAAAATATATTACATCAAATATATGTAAACTACCCTTCAAGGGCAATTCTTTTGACGGAGCACTATGTGTGGATGTTATTGAACACATAGATGATGATAACAAAGCAATACAAGAATTAAACAGAGTAATGAAGAAGAACGCAGAACTTATTATTACTGTACCATCATCAAGATTTCCTATAACATTTGATCCTATCAATTTCTTTTTGAAACTCTTTGGAAAAAAAATAAGAATAGGACCATGGGGTTTTGGACACAAAAGACTATACTCAACAAAATCATTAAGCAAATTATTAAAGAGAAATGGGTTTGAGATAAAAGAAACAGTATTACTCAGCAAAGCAATAGTCGGATTTTTTGAGAATGGATATCTTGTGAATATACTTCAACCACTAACAAAAAGCGACCCATTGAATCAAAACACTTCAAAGAACGACATAAAGAAAATAAAATCAACCGTGATATACAGCCCACCAAAGATACTCGCTAGATTAAGAAATATCATAATAAAATTAGACAAACTATTATTAAAAAAATCAAAATATAGCATAGGGATATTAATTAGAGCAGTGAAGAAATAATTTATAAAGTATCACAGACTAGTACTATTTTAATGAAAGAAAACATTCTAAAAAAGAATAAAGGAATAATATTCATATTAATCTTATCAACAATATTTTTCATAATACAACATTACCTATTATTTTCATGGGACTTTTCAAGTTATGTACTTAACGCAAAATATTGGTTTAACAATGGGACTTATTTTGAATTAATGAGACCGCCACTAGTTCCCGTTATAATTGGAACACTCAGTATATTTGGGTGGAAAGTTGCAGAATACCTATTTGTTATTTTAACAAGCATAGGATTTATGTATTCAAGCATAAAATTAGCCGACTCACTTAAATTCAATAGAATAGCATTCTACGCAATTAGTACTACACCATTTTTACTATTAAATGGACTAATAAATGGCACAGAGCTAGTATCACTAATATTCCTAGAATTAACTATTGCTTATACGATAGATGACAAAGTTAAATCTGGACTATGTTTAGGATTGAGCGCATTATCAAGGTATACAGGACTTGTTCTTTTTCCTATATTTATTCTACATAAAAGCCTAAAAAATATAATAAAAAGTATTGTCATTTTTGCATTAACCATACTTCCCTGGCTAATATATAACCTAATAACCACAGGAAATATATTTTCTAGCCTAGCAAATCAATATGCAAATAATGTCTTATTTCGAGCATATCTAAAACAACCATTCAATTTTTTTCATATAATTGAAGTCCAAAATATATTAATGCCATTTTTCATACTTGGATTATTCTATGTCATTTATCGCTTAATTTGCCTAAAAGATATTAAAAAAATATTCCTAAGTAAAGCTGATTTGAGCATGTTATTTCTCTTAACCTTCTCATTATACAGCTACAACAATATTCCACTTAAATTTTCACGATACTTATTCACATTGCTATTACCAACATTTTACTTTGCATATATTGGAATTGAACAAATAGCCAAAATAATTAAAATTAAAAAACAAAGATTAAAGATTACAGCAGTTTGTATGATAATCTTCTTAATCAGCATAACTACAATATGTGTCGCAATTCCTTCAATAAAAAATGAAGGTGACATTCATGCACATTTTGAAAAATCAACAGAACAAATCAAAGCATTAAATTTAGAAGATTGTTTATTATATTCAAACGCATGGGTTGCATTAAATTACTATGGGATGAATGCAAAACCAAGCCCACGAGAATTTGAAGTGCAGAAATTAATAAACAAGGGCGAAAAAATAATTTTCTTTTACGAACAACAAGAACCTAACTTTATATTCAATAAAACATATATAAATTTATTTCCGATAATGTATCAAAATAATCAATATTTTATTCTTGGAAACAATAAAGAATGTACAAGAAAACAACCATACACTACATCATATTTACAAGGAACACATGATTCAATATTAGAGAAAACGAATAAAACAATGAACATAAATCCATGCACCATTATGTTTTCAAACATTGAAATCATGGAAAAAACCTGCAACATGATACACATGAAAGGATTTGAAATTGATGAAAATAGAGTAATAGGATAAAAACATTTTTAAATAAGGTGAATTTCCAAGGATAAAGGTGAATCATATGGAAATTAAAATCCTAGAAGAAACTAAAAATAAACTAATAATTGAAATTGAAGGAGAAGATCATACTTTTTGTAATGCTATCAAAGAAGAACTAAATAATGATAAGGATGTTAAGCTAGCAAGCTATAAAATTCCTCATCCATTAGTTGGAAAGGTAACTATGCATATTGAAGCAGCAGATCCCAAAAAAGCTCTGATAGATGCAGCAAAAAGGCTAAATAAGAACGTAGAAAAATTTGGTACCTTATTCAAAAAATGAGTAATTATGCAGAACTTCTAAAACTTGCGAAGTCTGCAATCAATTCTTTTTTTTCTAATAAAGAACTTAATATAAATAGCAAAATAAAAACAGAATTTTCTAACAAACAAGGATGCTTTGTCACATTAACACTAAACAATATGCTTAGAGGATGTATAGGATTTCCTTATCCAACAGGAGAACTTTGGAAAAATATTATTAATGCAACAAAAGCTGCCGCATTTGAAGATCCAAGATTTGAGCCTCTTACAAAAGAAGAATTTACCAGAATTAAAATTGAAATATCTATATTAACTGAGCCTAAATTAATTAACGAAGATAAGCCTGAAAATTTAATAAGAACAATAACTGTGGGCAAAGATGGGTTAATTATAAAAAAAGGTCTAAATTCAGGCTTATTATTGCCACAAGTAGCTACAGAATATGGATGGAACGCCTTAGAATTCCTTGAACAAACTTGTATAAAAGCCGGGCTAAATACAAATGAGTGGAAAACTGCAAAAATTTTTACATTTCAAGCAGATATTATTTCTGAGTAGGAAACTTTTTAAAGATATCATTGTTAATCGAATTTATGAAACCCAATCACATAGGAATTATTATGGATGGAAACAGAAGGTTTGCTAAGAGACTAATGTTACAACCATGGAAAGGTCATGAAAATGGAAGCAAAAAAGTAGAAAAAATTGTTGATTGGTGTTTAGAACTTGGAATAAAAGAAGTCACGCTTTATACTATGTCTGTTGAAAATTTTAATTCAAGACCAAAAGAAGAATTCAATTATCTTATTAAACTTTTCAAGGAAGGATTCAAAAGAATTAAAGATGATCCTAAAATACATGAGAAAGGAGTTAAAGTTAATTTTATAGGAAGAACAAAAATGTTTGATGATGAATTACAAAACCTTATGACAAACTTAATGGATGAGACAAAAGAGAATTCAAATCTACAAGTTAATTTTGCTATTGCTTATGGCGGTAGAACAGAAATTGTTGATGCCACAAAAAAAATTGCAGAAAAAGTAAAATCAGGAACAATGAACGTTAATGATATTAATGAAGATATATTTGAAAACCACTTGTATATTAAATCAAACCCAGAACTAATCATACGTACCGGAGGAGATATAAGAACAAGCAACTTCTTGCCTTATCAAAGTACATATAGTGAATGGTTTTTTATAAAAAAATTATTTCCAGATTTTGAAAAAGAAGATTTAGTTGAATGTATTGAATCATTCGTGAGCAGAAACAGAAGATTTGGAAAGTAAATCTATAACTTCTTTAATAATCCAATCAGGGGTAGAAGCTCCTGCAGTAATCCCTATATTATTAAATTCTGATAAATTAATTTCATTTAATTCTTTTGCAGTTTCAATATGAATTGATTTGGTTATTGAATTACAAATACCAAACAATCGCTTAGTATTACCACTTGTTTTTCCGCCAATAACAATCATTAAATCTGATTCTTTTGCCAATTCTGTTGCTGCTTTTTGCCTTTGATATGTTGCATTGCAAATAGTATTATAACATTTAAAATCAATATTTTTAGCATGGATATAATCAACTATCTGTTGAAACTTATCACCGGACTGAGTAGTTTGTGACAATAAGCAAACCTTACTAGGCATATTAATTTTTTCCAATTCTTCAATAGTTTCAAAGACTAAAAAGTTAGACAAATTTCCCTTAATTCCCATTATTTCAGGATGATCTTTTTCACCAAATAACAATATAAAATACCCTTCCAGTTCTGCTTCTTTGCTTAATTTATGAACTTGCTTTACGTTTGGACAAATAGCATCTAAAACATTACAATTTTTCAATTTTGCTTTTGCAATAATAGAATCACTAACCCCATGAGCTCTTATTATTAAGTCAACAAAATCAGGAATACTTTCAATATCTTCAACTGTTGTAACGCCATTATCTTCTAATTTTTGAGCTACTTGAGGATTATGAATTAATGGACCAAGAATAAAAATTTCTTTTTGTGAATTCTTTATAGTATCATCAACTAAATCAATTGCGCTTTTAACGCCGTGACAGAAACCTGCTTCTTTGGCTACTTTTATATTCATTTAACATACCGAACAATTTCCTTACACTTTTCTATCTTAATGGAAGAAGCTAATTGTATTGCATCCTTTATAGAATCAATCTTATTTGCTTTAATCCTTAATTCTGAACCAATATTATCATCAGTATATTTTTCAGAGGGCATCATAACAATCTCTAGTCCTTCATTGGTTTCATTAAGAGTCTCATAGAGAGAACCAACAGCGCTAGATATTTCAAAAATAGGACCAGCACCACAATCATCACCATACAACAAATCACCAATGTGAATTCCATAAGTCATATTTGATTCATCAAGCCCAAGCATATTAGAATCAGGGTCATTAACATCATACCCATTGACATCAGGGACATCGACATCAGATTTATTTTCATAACGAACCCAAGGCCTTAATTCAATGCCATTATCAAATTTCATGACATATAAATATTCTGAATACTCTTCTCTTTTGTCAACATTTACTAAATCACTTGGACTTAAACCAAAATTAATTTTAAACTGTCTTAACAACCATTCCATCAATAATCACGCTCCACCATATAATTAGCAATACCCAATAAAAAGGATTTTGCTTCTTCATTTGCTTCCAATCTACTAACATGTTCTTTTGCCTGCCTAACGAGCATAGCAACCATATCTTTTGAATATTTAAGAGAACCAGTGTCAATAACAATCTGTCTTACTTTTTCAATATCAGCTTCAGTAATGTTTTTATTTCCTAAACAATCTTTCAAAAATTGCTTTTGTTCAGCAGTACCAAGTTCATATACCTTAGAGACAAGTAATGTTTTTTTACCTTCAATCAAATCTGAACCAACAGGCTTTCCTAACTTTTTTTCATCACCATAAATTCCTAAAATGTCATCTTGAATTTGAAAAGCTATTCCTAATGGAATTGAAAAATCTGTTAAAATTTGTAATTGATTTTCACTTGCTCCAGCCAAAATTGCACCAATTCTTAACGGAGCTTCAAATGTATAAGTTGCTGTTTTGAATTTATGAATTTGGATAATTATATTTTCACTAATACCAGTCCTTACTCCTTCTAAAACATCTAAATTTTGGCCATGAATTACAAAAGGAATCAATCTATTTAATTCTTTAATTGCTGCAACTTTTCTTTCAGAATCTAAATTAATATCACAAAGAATTCCATTTGCAAAATGATTACACATTGAGCCTGCAAGCGTTGCCATTGTGTTTCCAAAATGAACCTTATCCCCTTTCAAATTTTCTTTAGTATGAAACAATTGATAAAAGAAATGTGCTGTTTTCCCACCTCTTCTTTTGTCATCTCTATCCATAAAATCGTCTAGCATTAGCAAATAACTTTGAGTTAATTCCATTGACATACTTGCTTTTTTTATTTCTTCCAAATTCTCGTTTTTAAAAAGCAAATATCCATAATAAACTAAGGCAGCCCTTATTCTTTTACCGCCCCTTAAAGTATATTCCTTGATTAATTCAAGCATCTCACAAGTAAAAGGGTCTAAATCTTTGAATAAATCTAGCTTTTTATCAAAATATATTTCTAACTCTTTCTCTATAAGAAGTTTATATTCCTTAAGATCGCTAATTGCCCCCATTTTACTTATTAAGAATAGATATAATATAAAACTTTTTATAATGGAAAAGAAATAAAACAAATATGGACCCAATAGAAGAACAAAGTATTGAAGAAAAAAAATGGTATCAAGGACCTCTAAAAATAATTGTAGGCCTCTTTTTGTTGCTAATAATTGTTGTAATGGTTGTTCCATATTATGGAATTAAATTAGATCCACACCCAACAAATGTAAATGTTGTTTTGGATTTTGTCGACGATGAATACTCAAGATTAGAAAATATTAATGTAATTAAAAATTTACAATTAATGCCAACTATAAGAAACAATGCAGTTAAGATTACAAGCGCTAGATGTGAATCAAATATAGTTTGTAATGCAAAAGCGCTATTCTATTTTACAAGAGACGAAATTGATTATATACCAGATCCTAGTCGAGAATATATACAGCATCCAATAGAAACTCTAAAATCAACTGGAGGAGATTGTGAGGATAAAGCAATATTACTCGGGAATATGTTGACTGCTGTGGGTTTTAAAACAAGATTAGTACTCACATATGACCATGCCTATACAGAAGTTTGGGTACCAGATGCTATGCAAAAATACAAAAGTGAGAATTCATGGATTGCCCTTGACCCAAGCTGTGCTTACTGCGAATTTGGCCAAATACCTCCAAAATACGCTGAAGTAAGTAAAAAATATGTGTTTTTTGGTTGAAGTATATATTTAATGGGTTTTAACATACATTCTAAAAGTTAGGCACTATTTGAAAAGATGAGTTAAAATCAGAGATTATAGCAATAGAGCGGCTGATAAAAGGTTTTAAGCAGGATAAAAGACATAAAAAACAAAGAAATACTGTTGTTTTACATGTAATATTTAATATAAACAAGAGGACAAAAATAAGATATTCACATAAAAATAGAATAAAACTTTCTTTAAAATTCAAATTACATACCAATTAATC
>CAYZMD010000005.1:0-25522 GCA_964479425.1 uncultured Methanosarcinales archaeon
CCAAGAGCAAGAAATAGATATTAAACATTACTTTGATTTGGCGTGTAAAAAAGCTAAAGGTGAATTACCTAAATTAATAAAAGGAGTAAGAGGAACTTCGTCAAAAGAACATATACCTGAACATTTAGTTAAAGGAATAATTAGAGCACAACATAACGTGTTTGTTAATAAAGATGGAACTATCAGGTATGATGCAACTGAATTAACTTGTACTCATTTTAAACCTAAAGAAATTGGTGTAACACCTGAAAAATTAGTGGAACTTGGTTATGACAAAGATATTCATGATAAAGATTTAGTAAATGAAAATCAAATTTTAGAAATAAAACCCCAAGATGTAATTTTGCCTGCATGTCCAGAAAGTCCTGATGAACCAGCAGATGTTGTAATGCATAGAATTTCAAAATATGTTGATGATTTATTAAAAAGATTGTATAAAATTCCTTCTTATTATAATTTGGAATCAAAAAGCGACTTAGTGGGGCATTATATTATAGGACTTGCTCCGCATACCTCAGCAGGTATGGTTGGTAGAATAATTGGCTTTTCAAAAACTCAAGGTTTTTTAGCACATCCTTATTATCATGCAGCTGCAAGAAGAGATACAGATGGTGATGAACTTGGATTTATGTTGTTATTGGATGCTTTTTTAAATTTTTCAAAACATTATTTACCAACTCATAGAGGTTCAACTATGGACGCACCAATAGTATTAACAAGTATTTTAGCGCCGAGTGAAGTAGATGATATGGCATTTAATGTTGATATTGTATGGAAATATCCTTTGGAATTATATGAAGCAGCATTGCAATACAAAAAACCATGGGACGTAAAAATCAAATTAATAAATGATGTATTAAACACACCTGATCAATACGAAAACATGGGATTTACTCATGATACCGACAATCTTAATGCAGGAATTTTATGTTCTGCATATAAAACACTACCCTCAATGCAAGAAAAATTGCAAGGACAGATGGATATTGCAGTTAAAATGAGAAGTGTTAAGACTAGTGATGTTGCAAGACTAGTGATAGAAAAACATTTTTTGAAAGATACTAAAGGAAATTTAAGAAAATTTTCTATGCAACAATTTAGATGCGTTAAATGCAATGAAAAATTTAGACGTCCTCCACTTATTGGTAAATGTACAAGCTGTGGAGGAAAAATTATATTTACAATACCTCATGGTAGCGTAATTAAATATTTAGAACCAAGCATAGTTTTGGCTGAAAAATATAATGTTTCTACCTATCTTAAACAAACATTAGAATTATTACAGAGAAGAGTTGATGGCGTGTTTGGAGAGGAAAAACAAGAAGAATTAGATACCTTTGTAAAAAGTTAATAAGCCACTGGTGGAAATTTAATATCGTCTACTATTATATTTTTTTTATCTTCTTTAAAAGTTCCTTTTACTATTACTCCTGTATTCTCTGCTATTTCTCTATTAAGATTTAATTCGCCAAATTTATCTGGGAATACAACAAGTTCGCACTCGTTATTTCTATTAGCCAATGTTATAAAAGCCATTAGGTCTCCTCTTCTTGTAGTAATTTTATTGAACTTTTTTATTAATCCAAAAATTTCAACTTCTCTATCGTCTCGCATTTGATCAATCCTAGTAAATTTTTTTGAGTTTGCTTCCCTGTATAATTCAATAGGATGCGCTGAAATACAAAGTCCAACAATTTCTCTTTCTATATCTAATTTTTCTTTTAATGATAAATTCTTTAGGTCAGGATAAACAACACTTTGAGCAACGCTACCAAATAATGTCATTTGTTTATCTTTCGTATCGCTTTCTTTTTTTATGTCTTCATATATTGCTAGAAGCTGTGCTCTATTATACTTAAAACTATCAAAGCATCCTACAGAAATTAAATTTTTTAATACTCTTTTATTTATTTTAGATAAGTCTACTTTATTTATGAAATTTTGAAAAGAATTATATGGCCTATTGTCGACAATATTCATGATAGCTTCATGTCCTGCATTTTTTATTCCAGATAGTCCAAATCTAATACTTTCTTTTGAACCAACTTTTTCAATAGAGAAGTCAACACCTGAAAAATTTATTTCGGGACATAAAATATTAAAACCATTTTTTCGGGCTTCGTTAATATAAAACTTCATCTTATCAGGATTATTAGTATTTGCCGAAATTTGAGCACCAATAAATTCAATAGGATAATAATGTTTTAGATAAGCAGTTCTGTACGAAATAAGTGCGTATGCTGCAGCGTGACTTTTGTTAAAAGAATATGATGCAAATTTTACAATGTTATCCCAAAGCTCGTCTACTATTTTTGGCTTCATTCCTGAAAATTCTACACAGCCTTTTTTGAATTGAACTTCCATTTTCTGCATAAGTTCCAATTTCTTTTTTCCTATAGCTTTTCTTAAAACATCAGAATCGCCCATACTAAAGTTAGCAAGAACCCTTGATAACTGCATAACTTGTTCTTGGTAAACTAAAATTCCATATGTTGGTTTTAGTATAGATTCTGCTTTTTCATGTACGAATTGAAATTGTTCAACACCGTCCTTTCTTCTTGCATAAACATCAATAAAATCCATACTCCCAGGTCTATACAAAGCTAAAATAGCAATTATATCGTCAAAGCAACTCGGCTTTACTAGTAGTAGTGTTTTTTGCATGCCAGGACTTTCCATTTGAAATGTTCCAACACTATCTCCTTTTCTAAGCATAGCGTAAACATTATCATCATCAAGTGGAATTTGTTCTAACCACTTATCATCCTTTCCTATCTTATCTAAAATTTGTTTAGTTATATTTAATGTTTCTAAACCAAGAAAATCAAATTTTACAAGTCCGGCAGCCTCAATTTCAGGCCCATCAATTTGCGTAACAATTAAATCATTTTTTTTATAAATTGGAACATAATTGGTTATAGCCTCTTTTCCCCATACAACTCCACACGCATGAATACCTTTATGTCTTACACAACCTTCCAGTCTTTCTGCAATATCAAAAATTTCAGGATATTGTTTTTTAAAATTAATAAGCTCAGTATTTACAAACTGTTTACTATTCTCATCCTTTAATTCTAATGATTTTTTAATTGTTTTTTCAGTTATATGTTTACTAATATTATTGGAAACTGAAAAGGGAATATTAAAAACTCTTGCAACATCTTTTACAACTGATTTTGCGCCCATTGTACCAAAAGTTCCAATCAGTGCAATTTTTTCTTTCCCATATTTTTCTTTAACATAATCTATTGTAACTTCTTTATCACCAAAATCAATATCAAAATCAGGAAGGGAGATTCTGTCAGGGTTAAGAAATCTTTCAAACAACAATCCTAAAGATAAAGGTTCTAATTGAGTAATACCAAGTAAATAAGCAACGATTGAACCTGCTCCAGATCCTCTGCCCGGTCCAACCTGACATTTATCTTTTGCAACGCTGATGAAATCTTGAACTATTAGAAAATATGTAGCAAAATTCATTTTATTTATTACTGACAATTCAAATATCATTCTCTCTTTTGCTTCAGTGAAATTTTCTTTATTTCCATATATTTCGTGTAGTTTTTTTTCGCATAGTTGATGTAAATAATCAGCATGAGGAATATTGTTTGGTGTTTCAAAATTAGGAAAAATAGGCTTTCCCAGCTCAAGCTCAACATTACATTTTTTTGCAACTTCTATTGTATTAGTTATATATTCTGGATTGTTTGGAAATAAAGAAAGCATCTCTTCTTCGCTCATTACATGATAATTACTACCAGTAAATTTGAATCTTTTAGGATTATCAATAGTATTATTTGTTTGAATGCATAACATTACTTCGTGTGCTTTAGAATCTTCTTTTAATAAATAGTGTGAGTCGCATGTTGCAACAATCTTTACTCCAAATTCAGTAGATAGTTGCTTATAATATTCTGCAACTTTCTTTTCTTCATTAATCCCGTGGTTTTCTACTTCAAGATAAAAGTCATCCTTTCCAAAAATATCAATATATTCTTTTAATAATTCCTTTGCCTTCTCTTTTTTATCTAAAATAATCGATTGAGCCATATCGTTTGCAATGCAAGCAGAAAGGCAAATAAGCCCTTTAGAATATTTCTTTAGTAATTCTTTATCTATTCTTGGTTTATAATAAAATCCATCACTACTTGCAATAGAAACTAGTTTTATTAAATTTTTATAGCCTTCTAAGTCTTTTGCTAGAAGCACTAAATGATATCTTTTTTGACCTTTTTCTCTTTTTAAATGGTCATCAACTAGATACGCTTCTACACCAAAAATTAACTTTATTCCTGCTTTTTTTGCAAGTTGATATTTTTTTATGATAGCCTGTATATTCCCATGCTCTGTTATTGCTACACTATCCATGCCTAATTCTTTAACTCTTTCAAATAATTGCGATATTTTTGTAGAACCATCTAGCAAACTATGCTCGGTGTGTAGATGTAGATGAACGAAACCCATTTTCAATAATTAAGTTTAAATAAATATTTTATAAATAATTCGTTTTTGCAATATTAGCTATGTAAGAGCGGTTTAAACAACTCTGAAATCTTCAAAAACAATAGCATCATTTATTTCCTCAACTTCAACTTTCTCAATTTTAGAGGTCATTGTTCCTTTATTACAGAAATAAATCATCTGCTGAAGTTGTTCTTTTTCGCCTTGCGCAAAAACCTGAACATCTCCATTATCTAAGTTTTTAACAGTGCCCTTTAATCCTAAGTTATCTGCAACTGTTTTTGCATTACTTTTAAAGAAAACACCTTGAACATCGCCTTTTACTAGTATTTTTATTATCATAATTTGTAGTTTTTTTTATGGTTTTATATATTTTTGTATAGTTCATTTTATGATAATATTTATAAACAAGCCATTTTTTATTTTAAACATGGGACACATTACATCAAAAGGATATAAGGATCTTCAAAAGAGATTAAATAAGAGTATACAAGGTGCTCCTGAGTCAGAAACATTATTTAAAATCCTAGAACAGCTGTTTACACAACAAGAAGCAAAAACAGTCTCATTATTACCTTTAAATTTTTTTACAGTAGAAGAAGCTATGAAGATTATAGAAAAAAATAGAGAAGATACTATAGAGATTCTTGATGGTTTAGCAACAAAAATGATTCTTTTTGACTGTAAAAAAGGAGATAGTAAAGCATATATTATGGCAGCCCCCATGGCAGGATTTATTGAATATTCTTTAATGAGAACTGATGGAAAATTTAATACAAAATTGCTTTCAGAACTTTATCATCAATATATAAATGTAGAAACAGAGTTTATGACTCAAGTTTTTGGCTTAGATCCAGCTATGGATAGAACTTTTGTTCATGAAGATATGATTCAAGAAAAAGATCAATCAATTGTTTTGGACTATGAAAGGGCTTCTAAGGTTATTGATGATTCTGAATGTATAACTGTTGGAAGATGTTATTGTAGACACAAAATGGCACATTTGGGTAAGGCGTGCGGTGCACCAGAAAACGTTTGTTTAACTTTTAACAACCCAGCAAAAAATTTGATTAAACAAAAGATTGCAAAAGAAATAACAAAAGAAGAAGCACATAAAATAATAAAAGAATGTATGGAATATGGATTAGTACAGATTGGAGACAATGTTCAAGATAGAGTAGGATGGATTTGTAATTGTTGTGGTTGTTGCTGTGAAGCTTTATTGGCTTATAAAAAATTAGGAACAAGTGATAAAATAAATACTAACTTTTATGCAAAATTAATACCAGAAGAATGTACAGGTTGTTCTGTATGTAAAATAAAATGTCCAGTTGATGCTATTGAAATGATTAATGGAAAAGCATTCGTTGATGAAGATAGGTGTATTGGATGCGGCGTTTGCGCAAGATTTTGTCCAACTAAAACCCTAAAGCTGGAAAGAAGAAAGGAAACAAAATTTGTTCCAAAAGATATTTTTGAAAGATATGTTATATCAGCGATTAATGAAGGCAAATTACAGAATTTTATATTTGGAAATCAAAATTTATGGACACATAAGCTTATGAGAAGATTTGTTGGTTTTTTCTTAAAATTAAAATTGTCAAAAAAAATATTGGTTCAAAATCAAATGCAATCAAAATATTTGCAATGGATTGTAAAAACATATTATAAATTTAATAAAAAAGACTATGGAGAAATGCCTGATTATAGCCATCCTGAAATGAAAAGAAAATTATAGAGGGTTTTGATAAACCCTATATATCGAATTTTGATATATAAATAAAATACTAAAAATTATAAATTTTAGAGCATTAATCAAAGTTCTATATAGTTAATTTCTGTTTATTGCAATTTGTGCGTGAGGTATATTATCAATAAGAATTATATGTTCCTCTTGAACTAATTCATTTTTTTTAAGAAATTCTATTGTTTTTTTACCAACTGCATTAATTATGTAAGTTTCCTCGATTAATTCAAGAATTTTTTCTTCGCTCATTTCTTCTCCTTTATAGAAGTTAGATGTTAAATCTAGGTGTAATTTTTCATCTTCGAATTTTTTACCAATTAAATCAGAATCGCAAATTGCAAGTAAAACTTGAGCTTTTTCGTTAATGTGTTTTTTTACAATCATCTTAAATTTTACTTTTTACGGCATGTTTTGCACCACAAGCAAGGCATTTCATGAAAGAGAATCCGCCCTCTTTGATTATCTTTGTATCTGGTTTTCCACAATCAGGACATAATACAAACTCTTGTGTATATTTTTTTATTTTTTCGTTTATTCTTAATGCAGGCATCTTTGCGCCTAATATTAATCCTGTTCTTTTTAAGTCACCAGGAGTTGCTAATTCTTTTAAAACATATTTTAATAAATGTTCAACAGGCCTTTCTAAAGCTTGAGCAATCTGATTGAAATTACTTATTATTGTTCTATTCCCTTGGATATGCCCTTTTACTGTTGGAATTTCAAACCTAGCAGATTCAAATACTGATTTTGGCAATTTTTCTCTGCCTTGTTTTAACATTTTCTCATAATCCATATTAGCATAGAGAAAGCTAATTGTTTATAAATTTGATGTTTTTGATAAACATAATAAATAAATTTAAATATACATACATAGAGCTGTTGCTTATGGTTTTAGAATCATTAATAACACCAATAACAGCAGAAAAGAAACCGTGGCGAATGTTTTTTTTTGGTTTTTTGTTTAGTAGTTTAGCATTAGTTTTATCATTGTGGGTATTTAGAACTTATGCGTCACTATTAATGGTGGTTTTTACGGTTATTGCATGCTTGCCTTTCATCGTAAGAATTTTAAAATTAGAGGAAGAAAAGGATATTAAAATCAATGACGAGATTGTATTATTAAAAGAACACTCTAAAGCTATTGCTGTATTAACTTTTCTTTTTTTAGGAATGGTTATTTCTTTTGCTTTGTGGTTTGTTGTTATGCCTAGTAGTTTAACCGCAGAGGTGTATTATAGTCAGATGCAAACTATATCTAGTATTAACACACAAGTTGCTGCAAATTATGTTAATAGTTTTGAAACATTCACAAATATTTTATTTAATAATTTACGTGTTCTTTCTTTTTGTATATTATTCAGTTTTATTTATGGAGCCGGAGCAATATTTATTTTAACCTGGAATGCTTCTGTTATAGGCGCAGCCATAGGTAATTTTATTAGAACAGGACTAAACAGGTTAAGCGTAGAATTTGGGTTCAATAGCATTGGTTCGTATTTTCATGTGTTTTCTATGGGACTATTAAGATATTTAATTCACGGTATTCCTGAAGTATTAGCATATTTTATAGGAGGACTTGCTGGAGGAATAATTTCTTTTGCAGTTATTAATCATCATTTTGGTACTAAGAAATTTGAAAATATTATTTTAGACACTTCAGAATTAATTATACTCGCATTATTTTTATTGTTAATAGGATCTTTTCTTGAAGTTTATTTAACGCCTTTATTATTTTAAATTGAAAGATTTAATTTATAATCTCTTAAATTAAAAATTGAGTTATTCTAAGATTTTTAACATACCTGGACTTATTTCAAAGAGTTCTCCGTTTTCTAATAACTTATTGATAGCAGACTCATCATAGCCTTGACTGATTAAATTTTGCATTTCAACGCCCATTCCCTTGTCAAGCTCTTTTATCTTCTCAAGTATCTTATCAAAATTATCAGTTACAACAATTTCGTCTACTATGATTTCTTCTTTTGTCTCTTCAGGTTCTTCTTCTATTGTATCAAATTCTTTTTTTCTTACTTCAATCCACTTTGGGTCTACAGATTGAACAATTTCTGCAAGAATATATTTTTCATCGTTAAATTCTCTTGGCCTTCCAATAACTAGAACAGTTTGTCCTATATCAAAACCAGTAAATATATTTGTTACTTCAAATGTTTTAAGAGATATAGTAGCATTACCGTCATCAATAGTTATGCTTTTTTCTTCTCTTCCCACTATTGTTCCAATAATATTAACTCTAGATAATTTTCTATTATTATCTGTAAGTATATAATTTGGTTCCCAGCCTTCTTCTTTTATGTATTTTCCAAGCTGGATACTTTGAATGTCGGAAATTTTAGCTATTTGTCTTTTGGGATTTGGATTCTTCATCTTTATAACCTCTGAATTAGCCCTCTTCTAGGCTCAAAAATATCTCCACCCCTTTTGAGCTTATCTATTACTTCTTCAACTTCATCTTCTTGTAGTCCTTTTTCTTTAGCAGCTTTAACAATTTCTTCAATAGGAATTGTTTTTCCAAATTGAGCCTCTAGCTCAGTAATTATTTCTTTAACATTACTTATTTTATTTCGCGCACTAGAACTAATGCCTGAAGTTATTCTATCAATATCTATTTTTCCTGTCTCTGGATCTAATCCAACCTCTATTAAACAAAAATTAAGAAGATCTATTGCCCTTTTTGCATCTTTTTTTGTAACTTCTTTTCCTAGTCTCATTTTGCTTGCAGCTTCAGACAATCTTACTAAAGCTTCAAGTTGTCTTGTTGTAATCGTTACTGTTTTCATACCTACTTCTTCACTATTTGTAGAATTTCTCATTTGTACATAATAAGTTTTGATCTCTTCAATTGCTTCGTCTGTTAATTTTGGTTTAATATTTTTTCTAACATATGCTAAATATTTTTTTAGAGTTGCTGTATCAATTTCTGGCTCTGCTGTATCAGGATTTTTATGTCCTTCAAGAATGAATGAAGCCATTCTATTATCTTTTTTTTCGTCAGGTAAATCTTTAATTGGAAAAATCAAATCAAATCTTGAAATTAAAGCAGGAGGTAAATTAATTTGTTTAGCTAATATTTCATAAGGATCAAAACGTCCAAATTTAGGATTTGCTGCTGCCAATACTGTTGTTTCTGCTCTTAATGTGGCCTGTATGTTTGCTTTGGAAATTGTAATCGTTTGCCCCTCTAGAGCTTCGTGCATGGCACTTCTGTCATCTACTGACATTTTATCTAATTCATCAATGCAATTATGCATAATTATATCGTTGGCAATAAAATTGTCGGTTTTTTTCATTGTAAAATCATAGACATAATCCGCCTTGATTTCTTTTATGGATATAATTTTATCCCATAAAATATCACTATCTATATGCATTTGAAGATATTCATCTTCTAATAATTTATTTAATAAATTTAGCCTATATTTGCTTGGATTAACATTCTTTTTCGAATAATTCCAAAAATATTTATATTTGTTTTTACCTAGTTTCCAACTATTTTCTTTAATGAATTTTTTAAAGAACAATTGATGATTTGGTAATATGTCTATTCTATCTTTTGCTTCTAGTAAATTAATTTTTTCTAGTTTTTTGAATTTTTCAGGATGGTTACTTCCTATTTTATTGAAAAAATCAATACAGCTTATTTTACCTCTTATATCGCAATGCCAGCTATTTGTTGATTTTTTAATGGAACTAATTATACTCAATCTTAATAGTAGTTTTTGAAAAAGAATTGCATTTTTTAGTATTCCTGTTGTTAATGTTATTTCATAAGGATTTTTTCTTATACTTCCATTCCCGTCAAATATTCCTTTTATAAAGTTAGAAATGGTTGAATCAGAGTAAGTCAATATTTTATTGTTTAATGGGTGTGTGATTGATTTATTTCCTGATTTTATACCAAAAGATATTATTTTTTTTGCAAATGATTTTTTTGAATTATAAACAGAATAAAGATCTTTTTTTGAAATAACCTCTTTTCCCCTTATTATACTTTTTCTCCCTTTCTTTTGTATATATGTACTATAACTTATTTTTAGTTTTTTTAACTTTTCTTTGAATATCTTTATAAGAAATTCATTAGTATTGTAAAATCTTGTTGTTGCATTTTTTGAATTTATTTTTATATGTCCGTCAGATGCAATTAATCCTGATATATATGAGAAATCTTTAGAATATTTATCTTTTTTATTTAATTTTATATTTTTTGGAACAGCAATATATTCTCCGTTTTTAATAGAATTAATTTGTTTCCATTTTATTTTAGATCTTTCACATATTAATATTTCATTATCTTCTGTTAGATTGAGGCTTCTTCCAGTTCTTGTTTTTATATGAAAAAGTTTCTTATTGTTTTTAATTTTGAAAGCTTGCTTAATTTCAAAAGATTCTATTTTTAGATTTTTTTTGTTTAAACCTAAAATTTTAAATTTCGGAAAAATTAAATTTGCAGTAGTTCTTGAAAATAATTCTTTAAAAGACATTAGTTTTCCATTTGACATTATGAATTCTGAATCTTCAGTGGTACAACATAGTCCTTTATTGGCTAAAACTAGTGCCCCTGCTTCAAGACTCCATCCTCCAAGAAATTCATCTTTAACAACTGCTGCAGTAAGGCCTGCTCCACTTGCTCCCTTTCCTGAAACAAATCTTGCTTTTGGAGATATTTTTGCTGCTCTTTTTAGTAATTGTGACTTTCCTGCTCCCGGATCCCCAATTAGTAGAATGTGAATATCTCCTCTTGTAATTATTCCATCAGTTCTTACCTTTTTTACTCCACCTGCAAGTTGATACAAAATAGCTTCTTTTATTTTATCATAACCATAAATAGAAGGGGCTGCCGATTCAACTAATTTAGAATAAAGTTTTGGATCTTGAGAAATTTGAGTTATTTGGTCTTCATCTTCTTTACTTATTAATACTTCAGAAAAATCTTCTATAACTGGCCTGACATAATTTGCTTCTATAAGTAAATCAAATCTAGTTGATTGACTACCGTTTCTCATTATTATGGGCACTTCTTTTACAAATCCTGTAATTTGTATTCGTGTTCCAGGATTAGTTTTTTTATCAGATATTGGACTTACTAAATCTTCCTTAAGAAATATATTCATTCTTTTTGGTTGTTCTCCACCATCCAAATTTTCGGTAGCCTCCTCAAGAACAATACCTTGAGCATCAATTAATTCTTTGCTTAATTGTCTAAATTTTCCTTTTCTTCCACAACTGCATCTTGTTGGTTCTTTAAATTTTTGATCAAGCTGAAGAACGTTAAGAACATTTCCACAAGCAGGACATTCAAACTTTGCTGCAGTAACTTGTGGTCTTACGTCACTTTTTTGTCTTACGGTTCCATCCACTAATAATAATTTACCTATGTGCTTACTTCTGATGTTTCTAATCATTATTGTTTGACTTTCTGGTAAATTATGTATTCTAACTCTAAAATTTGAAATAGGAATAGGGGTGTCAAATTGTTCAACTGCAATTTCTGCTGCTTTAATTACTTCTTCAGGAGTCTCTAGAAGATCGGTAGCTACTTCAATATCAAATTTGCTAAGCTCTGCAAAATCTATAGCTAAGAAGTTTTTCCCTTTCCTTATAGATTCCATTAGCTCTGCGTGGTAATTAGCCTCGAGAAACTCTTGAAATCTCTTAATATGTTCAGCAGCGTCCATTTTTTCACAGCGGTGAATTTACTTATTTTACTTTCTTTAAGTTTTCAATAAGCATAGCTAATGCTTTGTGAACTGCCTCTTCACTTTTTGTTCCAGTACAAACAACTTTTCCATTACTAAACAACAAGAATGTCGCTTTAGCTTCATTTAGTTTATATACTAACCCTGGAAATTGTTCTGGTTCATATTCGGTGTTTGGTAATTTCATAGCAAGAGTGTTTAGATTTAGATCCATACCAACAGCACCAGAAGCAACCATGTTTTGAATTTTTATCTCTGGTTCAATCTTGATATCAATATTAATCTTTTTTAAACTTTTAATTATCTTTTTTAATGATAATCTAACGTCTTCTATATTTCTTGCTCCTGTACTAACAACTTTTCCACTGCTAAATATTAACGCACTAGTTTTTGGTTCTTTTATTCTGATTACAAGCCCTGGAAACTGTTCAGGATTATACTCTGTATTACTTAATGTAGCAGCCATTTTCTCTAGAGGTATATCATGCTCTAGGGATGTACTAACAACAATATTTACAATCTCAATATCCTTTTTTTCAGATTTTGGTGATTTTTTTTTAATATCTTTTTTTTCAGATTTTTTTACCATTATAATTACCCCCATTTATAAATAAATATCAATTCACTTATAAATGCTTATAAACCCATAACTTATATTTAAATACTTCCATTTTTAAATAAAATTATGACATACTCTATATTTTGGTTAGTATAACCCCATGGTTTCCTATGGAGATTTTAGGGGTAGAGAGTCTAAGAAACAACTTCTTAAAAACATAGTTTACGAAATAACAATGAATTCAGCTTCATCAATACTTTGTTTAATTGCTTTTTTATAATCAAATCTTGATTCTTCGTTTTCTATTCTTTCAATTTTAGACCTTGTAGCAGGTTTCTCTGGAACAGCACGACAACATGTTCCATATTTAAGATTTAGATTATATGTTCCTATTTTTTCAGCTATTTTAGTAATATCAGACTTATCATTGCCAATTATTGGTGTTAAAATAGGAAATTTAATATTGTGATGCGTTGAAGCAATGTTATCTAGAGTTTGACTTGCAACTTGTGCTAGATTTTCTCCAGTAATAATAAACTGACAATTTTCTTTTTCAGCAATATATTCTGCTACTTTAAACATAGCTCTTTTGCAAAGTATACACCTTAAACTTGGTTTGCAATGTTCAATAAATTCCTTAAGGACAATGTCGTGATTTATTATATATAATTTTTTTATGCCTATTTGTTTTGCAATTTTTTTAACAATTTCATCATTTTTTTTGTTTGTTGAAAAATTAACTGCAATAACATCTAATCCTTTTTTAATCATCATTTGTCCTGCCACAGGACTATCTATTCCAGAACTTAATAATAAAATAGCATTCATTTGCACACCTTACAATTTGTATTTTTGTTTACTTTTATTTTCTGTATATCATGAGTCCATATATTATATCTAATCATTTCTTTAGTATATGGCTTGTTTAGAAGAACTTTTATTGCCTCAGTAACCTGTATACTTGCGATTGTTAATACCAATGTGTTTAGGATTCTATCGTTTTTCTGAGCTTTATGATTTTCATAAATACAATTAAAGCAAACATTACCATCAAAAACTTTAACATTACCTATAGTTCCTAGAACAGAACCATGTATCCAAGTTAATTTGTTATTCATACAATACTGATTTATTAAAAATCTAGTTTCTAAATTATCTACACAATCAAAAACAATATCCGCATTTATTTTTGATATATTTTCTTTGGTTAATTTTTCGTTAAATGATATTATTTCAACATTAGAATTTATTTTTTTTAGTTTTTCCTTAGCAATTTCTACTTTAAATTTATCAATATTTTCTTCATTATACAGAATTTGTCTGTGCAAGTCCTTTTCAGCAACTTTATCATATTCAAAAAGAATCAACTTGCCAATGCCTAGTCTACAAAGTAGCTGAGCAACAGTTGAGCCTAGTCCACCAACGCCGATAATTGTTGCAGTTTTTTTACTAAGCAATTCTTGCCCATCTTTTCCAATTTCATCTAAAGTCTCTTGACGAATATATCTCATAATTTAATTTATTTTCACATTATTTTTAAATGTAACCAAAAAAAACAAAAATAAATTTATGTATAGTCTAAAGACAGGTTAGATGTTAAAAACAAAACATTTAAATATAATTGTTAACTATAGTTAACAATAGGTGATATTATGAAATCAATGCCACAAGAAGTTGAAGTTTGGTGTGTAATTCCTGCAATAAGAGCTGAAATGAGTAAGCAAATGTTAAAACTAGGAATTAGTCAGTCTGATATTGCACATAAGCTAAATGTATCTAGAGCTGCAATAACGCAGTATATTAAAAATAAAAGAGCACATGACATTGAATTTGATGATGATATAAAGAAATTAATTAAAATCTCCGCAAAAAGAATCATTGAAGATAATACCGATACAATGAAAGAAATTCAACAAATATGCGAGAAAATTAAGGACGATAAAAAATTATGCGCAATTCATAAAAAGTATGATAATGTGGAATGCGATTGTGATGTATGTTTCAAATGAAAAAAACAGTTTACTTGGATAATGGAGCAACAACAAGAGTTGCTGATGAAGTAGTTAAGGCTATGTTGCCTTTTTATTCAGATAATTATGGAAATGCTTCCAGTTTACATACATTTGGAATGAATGCTAAAGAATCACTTGAGGAAGCAAGATTGAGATTATCTAAAAATATTGGTTGTTTACCAAGAGAAATTATTTTTACATCTGGAGGGACAGAATCTGATAATATTGCTATTAAAGGATTTGCTTTGGCCAATAAAGAGAAAGGAAATCATATTATTACTAGTACAATCGAACATCCAGCAGTATATAAAACTTTGAAAACACTTGAAAAAAATGGATTTGAAATTACTTATTTGGGTGTTGATAAAGATGGGCTTATTAATATGGATGAATTGAAAAAGAAAATAAAGAAAGAAACAATTTTAGTAACAATCATTCACGGAAATAATGAGATAGGAACGATACAAGATATTGATGAAATAGGTAAAATTTGTAAAGAGAAAAAAGTAAAATTTCATACAGATGCAGTACAGAGTTTTACAAAAGTACCTATTAATGTTGAAAATGTTGATATGCTTAGTATGTCTTCTCATAAAATACATGGTCCAAAAGGTATTGGTGCTTTGTATATAAAATTAGGAACAAAATTATTTAGCATTGTTGACGGTGGAAGTCAAGAATTTAAGCTTAAACCAGGAACTGAAAATATTCCAGGAATTATGGGATTTGTTAAAGCGGTTGAATTATCAAATAAAAAAGATATTAAAAAAATGGTTGAATTGAGAAACTTTTTAATTCAAGAATTATTAAAAATACCTCACACAAAATTAACCGGTCACCCTAAAGAAAGATTATGTAATAATATTAATATAGCATTCAAATATGTTGAAGGAGAAAGCGTATTGATGTTGTTAGATCAGGAAGGTATTGCTGTTTCAACTGGTTCTGCTTGTAGTAGTCATTCATTAGAACCAAGCCATGTCTTATTGGCAATTGGATTGAAACATGAAGATGCACATGGTTGCATTAGATTTACACTCAGCAAATATACCACAAAAGAAGAATTAGTTTTTGTGATTGAAAAAGTAAAAAAATCAATAGAAAGATTAAGACAATTTAGTCCGTTGGTGAATTAAAATGATATATAATGAAAAAGTAATGAAAGCATTCAAAGAACCAAAGAATATGGGCGACCTAAAAGATTCAAATGGAACTGGAAGAGTTGGTAATCCTACTTGTGGTGATGTCATGGAAGTTGCAATTAAAGTTGAAAAGAACGAAAAAGGCGAAGAAATAATTGCTGACATAAAAGTTAAAACTTTTGGCTGTGTTGCTGCGATTGCAACAAGCTCAACAATGACTGAAATTGTTAAAGGGAAAACTTTGAAAGAACTTGAAAAAATGACTAATAAAGATATAAGCAATGCTTTAGATGGACTTCCTCCATTGAAAGAACATTGTTCAAATTTATCTGTTGAAGCTTTACATAAGGCAATAGAGAATTATAAAAATAAAAAATAATTTTTTTAATTATGTATTGATTCTTCTTAATAAATCTTTAAATAGATAAATTTTATATATATTCATTAAAAAAGCATTACTATGATTTTAATTAGATATGGAGAGATTGCACTAAAAGGTAAAAATAGATTTATCTTCGAGAATAAATTAGTTAGTAATATAAGGTTAATTTTGAAAAATAATGATATCAAGTTTGATTCAATAAAAAAAATAAGGGGTAGAATAATTATTGATACTGAAGAAGCTCCTGACTTAAGTAAGGTTTTTGGAATTGTTAATTTTAGTTATGCAAAGCAATGTAATTCTGATATGGACAGCATAAAAGAAAGCGTTGATTTTTCTAAAATAAATGAGAATGTTAAATTTCGCGTTACTGCTAAGCGTCAATATAAAGAATTTCCATTAAAATCTCCTCAAATAGAAAGAGAGTTAGGAAGTTATATTGTAGAAAAGACTAATGCAAAAGTAAGTTTACAAAAATTTGATATTGAAATTGGTGTTGAGGTTTATAAGGACAGAGCTTTTGTATTCGCTGGTAAGCATCCTGCGAAGGGAGGAATGCCCTTAGGTTCAAGTGGTACTGCAATTTGTTACATTGAAAAAGAAGAAGATTTGCTTGCTGCATATATGATGATGAGAAGAGGTTGTTGTATTATTATGACTGGAAATCATGTTGATATAAATTGGCTTCAAAAATATAATACTGAAAAAGAATTTAAATTTTTTGAATCTAAAGATATGGAAGAAATTGAAAAATACGCAGCAGATAATAATATTGATATTTTAATATTAGGACAAACATTAGAAAATATTGAAGTAAAAAGTAATAAGCTTATTGAAATAAGACCATTAGTTGGGATTGATAATATAACAGAAGAAATAGAGGAATTAAAATGAAAATATTTATTGAACAAAATCAAAAAAATAAAAAAATTGAATTTAAGGGTACAGTAGGTGAATTATTATTAAAATTAAATATCAATTCAGAAACAGTGTTAGTTACAAAAAATAATGAGTTAGTTACAGAAGATGAAGTTCTAAAAGATTCTGATGAAATAAAAGTGCTTTCTGTCGTTAGTGGGGGATAAGGCAGTATGAAGTGTAAATTGTGTAAAGAAAGGGCAGTATATCCTGATTATTGTAAGAAACATTTTATTAAATATTTTGAAAAGAAAGTTGAAAGTACTATAAAAAAATATAAATTAATTACCAAAAAAGATAAAGTTATGATTGCTGTTTCTGGTGGAAAAGATAGCATTGCTGTAATGTATTTAGTCAATAAGCTTTTTGGCAATGTTACTGGATTAGCAATTGATGAAGGAATATCAGAATATCGAGAACATACTCTTAATGATTTGAAAAAGTTTTGTAAAGAAAATAAAATACCACTAAAAATTTACTCTTTCAAAAAAGAATTTGGTATGCATCTTGATGAAATGGTTAACAAAACTAAACTTAAGCCATGTCATATCTGTGGAATTTTGAGAAGGTATTTATTGAATAAATACTCAAGAAAATTTGATAAGATTGTTACTGGACATAATTTAGATGATGAAGCGCAATCTATTTTAGTTAATATTTTTAGAGGAAATCCTGAGTTATTATCAAGACTTGGTCCTAGTACAGGAATAAATGAATATAAAAAATATTTCACACAAAGAGTAAAGCCATTATATTTTATTAAAGAAAAAGAAGTTATGGTATATAGTATATTAAAAAAGTTTGGAGTAAGATTTGTTGAATGTAAACATGCGGGTCATAGCTATCGTAGTTCTGTAAGGGATTTATTAAATGATTATGAAGTTAATAATATTGGAGCAAAGGCAAATATTGCAAAACACTTTTTGAAATTATTGCCTAGTTTGAAGAAAAAGTATAAGACTATAAAAGAACCAAATTTATGTAAAAAATGTAAACAGCCTGCAAGAGGAGTTATTTGTAAGACTTGTGAAATTCTAGATATGGTGAAGTGAATGGGAAAGCTTTTACCCCTTGATTTTAGATATTATAAAAAAATACATTATAATTTTATTAAAAAAATTAAAATATTAAAAAAAAAGAATATTAATTTTATTTTGTGTGGAGGATTTGCTTCTTCTTTGGTTACTGGAGGTATATCCAGACATCACAAGGATATTGAGATTTGTATGTATAAAAAAGATATAATTTCTTTTAAAAAAAACATATTAACCTATAAATATGATATTTTAAATTTTGAGTTTAGGAATAATTTTTTTTATTTCTCCAATAAATTTGATATAGAAAAACCCAAGGCAATAGTTCCTAAAATTTATTCAGGAAAAACAATTACGAAGAATATTAACGTGGATTTGTTTTGTGAAGTTGGCACAATTGAAGATAATGTTGTAATTGGTAATTTTGTTAATGTTATTTATCATTCTTATAATATTAAATGCTTTAATGCTTCAACAATTATTGCAAATATGCTTAGGTTTGCTTTAAGAAAATACAAAGAGGCAGAAATTAGTGATTTAATATTACTTTCGAAAAAGATTAATAATTATGACTTAGAAAAAATTTATAAGAATTCATTATATATAAAAAAAATCAAATTAAAAATGAAATTTATTTCTTTTTTAAAAAATATAAAAATACCAAAGCCTAGAAATATGCGATTAGATCTTTTTGATATATATTATTTTTTTATTGATATATTTTATGGATTTAATATTTATAAAATTACAAAGAGATCTTCTAATAGAAAACATGCATTTAATTTTGTTATGGGCAAAGTTGGTAGTTCAATTAAGTATATTTTTTAAAATATAGATTGTTATGTTTCTTTATTTTTGTATTTTTTTCTATATTGAAGATAAATAATATTTATATAATACAATCCTTAATATTCTAACATGTTTAGAGATATAGTCTTTCCTAGCAAGAATGAAGATGAATTTATAGATATGGCTATGAAATTAGGTTATGAATCTATTTGTTTTTGTTATAAACCAAAAGATATTGTTAATTATGAAAGTGATAAAATTAAAATTATAGTCGCTGCAATTATTGAAAAATATGATGATATTAAAAAATCAAAAGAAGCAGATTTACTTATGACTAGTTCAGAGAATAGAAAACTTATGGAAAAAGTTGATTTTGTTTATGATTTAGAAACAAGTGATAAAGGAGATCATATGCATTATCGTCAAGGAGGATTAAGTCAAATTAATGCGAAAATTATGAAAGGAGTTGGTTTATCATTCGCAAATTTATTGGATGATAAAGAAAGACCTAAGCGTATGGGAAGATTTATTCAAAATATTAAGATATGTAGAAAGTATAAATTAAAAACATATATTGGTTCATTTGCTAAAGAACCTTATGAGATGCGTGCAGCTAAAGATTTAATTTCATTATTTTTTACATTTGGTATGCATCCTAAAAAGGCTAAGGATTCTTTAATGTATACATAATAATACAAGAGAATATATATAAGAAATTGTTGCTTATATAGAAGATGAGTTACTTTGAAATAAAGAGTGGTGTGTTAATTTGAAAATCTTACATATTTTAAATGTAGAGGAACATCTGTGCAATAATACAATGCTGAAATTTATTGATGAAAGTAAAAAAAAAGTTTTAACTAAAGAGGATTTTCTATGAAAGAGGTTATAATTGAGCTTACGGGAAAGTGTAATCTTGATTGTAGTTTTTGTTATAATAAAAATAAAAAATCATCTTTGGATACAAATAAAATATTTGAAATTCTTGAACAAATAAAAAGAGATGGAATCAAGGCGGTTAGATTTACTGGAGGAGAACCTTTTTTAAGAAAAGATTTAGATATAATTATTAAAAAAGCAAAGAATTTGGGATTATACGTTATTCTTAATACAAATGGCACTTTATTGACGAAAGCAAATAAACAGATTTTAAATCAAGTGGATTTAGTTTTATTCTCGTTTCATAATTACAATCAGATTTTAAAATATAAGTTGATAGCAAATGATTTTATGATTACTACAATTATGAATAAAAAAAATATTGATGATTTAGAAATGTTTTATAAAAAAACATCAAAAATTAAAAATACAAATTTTATTGAATGGTTTTTGCTGAGACAAATACCTAACGATAAAGAACCTAGCCCACTATCTTTTAAGGATGTCGAAATTTTATACGCTAAGGTTATTGAATTAAATAGGAAATACAATATGAACATTAAAATTTCTAATGCTTTACCTTATTGCTCTACTAAAAAGAAAATATCAAAAATAGCTATAGGAGGAAAATTTGATTCAGGTTATCAAAGAGTTATTGTTGATACTGATGGAAATATAATATTGGATTATACAGGAAAAATAATAGGCAATATCGATCAGAATATATTTAATGTTTGGAAAAATTATAAAAGAAGTATTCCCGAATATTGTAAAAAATGTTTTTATTTTTCAAAGTGCTTAGGTGGACTAGAGAATAAAGAATATTTACGAAACTTTGAAAATGTGAAACATTTAGCTTCTGTAATTATTCCAACTTTTAATAATAAAGCCGCGCTTGAATTGTTGTTACAAAGCCTAGAAAATCAATCAATTAGTAATTTTGAGATAATCATAGTAGATGACGGTAGTACTGATGATACAAAAGTTTTTGTGCAAGAATATATTAAAAATTCGAATATAAATGTATCATATAATTATTTATCGAATACAGATATATTCGGAGCTGGTATCGCCAGAAATTATGGCGCAAAACAGGCAAAAACAGATATTCTAATTTTTTTAGATCAGGATTGTGTAGCTCATCCAAAGTTGATAGAGAATCATTTGAAACTACAAGACAAGGAAAATATTGTATTGGGGTATTATGCAGGATATAATAATAAAATAAGATATGACTTTGATAAATTAAAAACATTAATTAAGAATAATTCTTTAATCAAACCAATTTTGCTAGACTTTAGGCATAATCATTTTAAGAATAAAGGTTCATGGAAATATTTTGTATCTGCAAATTTTTCAATTAAGAAGTCATTTTTTCAAGATTTTGATGAAAAATTTAAAGAGTGGGGATGTGAAGATGTTGAACTTGGATATAGGCTGAATAAAGAAGGACATAATATATTTTTTGCAAAATCTTGCATAGCGTATAATAGCTCAAATGATCCAATGATAACTGAAGATAAATTAATTAGTTTAATGAAATCTTTAAAATATTTTAATGAGAAATACGATGTTAAAGATTATGTTATTGAAAGATTTTATACAGTTCCTTTGAATATAAGGAAAAAATATAAACTGAACCATGAAACATTGGAAATTGAAGAAAAACTTATCTAGATAGTGAGAAAGAATAAATGAATAATTATTGATTAATTACTCAAGGAGAATAATGAAATTTTTAATACACACAATTGATGGCGTCGGACTAGGCCATGTTGTTAGGACTGTTGAGATAGCTAAAGCTATAAAGAAAATGAATAAATTTATTGAAATAGTTTTTCTTACAAATTCAAGATTTCCAGAATATATAGAAAAATCAGGGTTTAGATATATTCAATTAGAAGGTTATACAAAAAACACAATGTCTGATGAAGATTATAGAGAATATTTAAATAAAAATTTGGTTGAAATTTCTAAAATAGTAGAAGAAGAAAATCCAGACTTGTTGATTATGGATTCTGAGCTTAATATTGATTTATTGAGATATTGTAAAAATAAAATTAAGACTTGTTATGTTTTAAGAGAAAAACCAGAAAAGGATTTATTTAAAATAAAACCGGCCTTGAAATATTTTGATTTAGTTTTAGTGCCACATCATAAATTCGAACTTCCTAAATGTTATCAGGATTTAGATGTTTCATTCTCTGGTCCTATTATTAAGATTGATGGTGAAATAATAGATTATGATATTGTTATTAGTATGGGGGCAGGTTCGAGTTTAGAAGAGAATATACCTTTTTATAAAAATATTAATGATTTTTTAGAAAAAGTAAGAAATAATAATTACGAAATTGATGGATATAAAATAAAAATACTAACTGGACCATTTTATGATAATCAGTGTAATTTAGATGGTTTTGAAAAAATAGATTTTGAGTTTAGAAATATAAAACCAAAGCTGTTGATATCTCAAGCAGGATATAATACTATAAATGAACTTATTTATAATAAAATCCCAGCTATTTTAATACCTGTAAAAAGAAGGCAGGATGACCAGTTAAAACGTGCTGAGTCATTAGAAAAATCTGGTTGCGTGGAAGTATTAAGGGGAGATTTGTTTGAACAAGTTAAAAATGTTTTAGGGCGCTTAGGGATTATGACACAAAAATTTCCAGAAATACAACTAGGTAATAACAAAGCCGCACAAGTAATTATGGATTTGTTTGATTGTCGAAAAACAGTAACAATTCTTCGAGGAGAATATTTACCAGTCAGTGAGAGATTTATACATGATGAAATAAATTCTTTTAATTTTTATAAGTCATATATTGTTACTTTGAAGAAAACAAAAGATTTTGATAATGGTTTTTATGACTCAAAATATGATGTATTATATTCAGAAAAATATCCTATGATAGATAAGGTTAATCATCAGTTATATAAAGATTTTTTAAGGGATTTAATCCCTAAACTATCTAATTCAGGCTTGTTATATGCAGAGTTTATTACAGATGCATTATTCTTCTTAAAGTTAAAAAAAGTGACAAAATTGCCTTTTGTTGTTGCGGTAAGAGGATATGATCTTTATACTAATACATATGATTTGATCAATTTATTTTCTCAGGTAAATTTTTTCTTAGTAAAATCTGAATATATGAAACAGCATCTGATAAGTTTAGGTTGTTCTATAAAAAAAATATGTGTGCAGCATTCAGGCATTATTGTTTCCAAAAAAGATTTGTCAAAGGATTATTCAAAAATAAAGATATTGCTTGCAGGAAGATTAGTAGAAAAGAAAAACACATTATTTGGTATTGAGGTATTTAAAAAATTAAAAAAATCAAATTTAGAATTGCATATTGTAGGAGATGGTCCGTTAAAAGATGAAGTTATGCAGACTGTTTCTGGTTTTGATAACATTGTGTATCATGGAAAGATGTCAAATGGTGATTTGATGAATTTAATGAAAGAAAGTCATATATTGTTTCATCCATCAATTACGGCAAAAAATGGGGATAAAGAGGGATTGCCTAATGTAGC
Organism: uncultured Methanosarcinales archaeon; assembly: GCA_964479425.1. Taxonomy (GTDB): domain Archaea; phylum Nanobdellota; class Nanobdellia; order Woesearchaeales; family CAYSVS01; genus CAYSVS01. The sequence continues at coordinate 23,178 of CAYZMD010000005.1, forward strand.
TATGGAGGCAATGGCCAGAGGCTTAATTGTTGTAGCGTCTAATCATGCAGGTATAGAAGAATTGAATAAAGATTTTTTATTTGAAGAAAATGATGTTGGTGGTGCAATTTCTCAATTAAATTATGTTATTCAAAATATTAAGAATTTAGAAGATATAAAAAATAAAAATTATAATTATATCAATATGGAATTTAATGCGATAAAACTTTCTGCAAGGCTTGAGAAGACATTTTCAGAGATGATTGAACCTAAGCCAAGTTATGAAAAATATTATGAAAATTTATTGTCGGTAAAAAAAGGGAAGTTTTCTAATTTTAGAATTGATATTCATCCAATACAAGGGTGTAATAGTCATTGTGTTACGTGCGATAATTGGAAGCTTGGAATTAAACAAATTTTAACTAATGAACAAATAATAAAATTTATGTATGAGGCAAAAAATCAGGGAGCAACTTCTGTAAGGTTTCATGGGCAAGAACCAACATTATGTAAGTTTTTACCAGAGCTAATTCTTGTGGCAAAAGAATTAGGATATGAAATAGGATTAAAGACTAATGCAAGTAATCTTGAAATGCTAAAAGATATTCAGGGGCTTGATATTTTATATTTATCAATAGATTCTCCATACGAACAAATTCATGATAGTATGAGAATTAAAGGTTCCTTTGAAAAAAATCTTCAAGCAGTAAGTACTTGTTCTAATGTTTTAATTAATTCGGTTGTTACCAATAAAAATTATTTGTCTTTACTTAATATGCCAGAATTTGCTTTTGGTATTGGAGCTAAAAAGATTAGCTTTGTTCTTCCTAATAATAAAAACAGAAAAGAGATTGAACAACTATTATTATCTGAGGATCAACTGAAACAATTTTATTTTGAAATATTGCCAGAAGTAATACATAAGTGTGTAAGGTATGGTATAGATTATGATATTAACCCTTTATTTGTAGATTTAGTTAATACAACACCACAAAAAGCATATTATTTTTTGAAGTATAATTCGATAATGTTTTTAGACGAAATTAAAAGATATTATGATTTAGATTATGGAAGTATTTTTTATAAAAAATATGGATGTCAAGGTTCATTAGATCATTTAACTATGAATTATGATGGTAATGTTTATCCGTGCTGTGTAGTAGAGCGAAATAAGGATAACTCTGTCGGAAATATTGTTAATGATAAATTTGATGATATTTGGAACCTTGAAGAATATGATAAAATAAGAAAATGTAAACAATGTCCACACATGGCAGGATGTGGAAGTAATTTTCCTGTTCGAAAATGGCTATTTGAGAAACAAAAAGAAGCAAATCTAGATGATAAAAGTAATGCAGAAGATCGGCTAGAAATAATTTATAAATTTAATAGACTGTCAAGAAAGGATATGGACGTAATTTTTTTAGAGAAACTTGAAAATATAAAAAAAATATCTAAAAGTGTTAGTTATCAAAACTCAAATGAAATTTTAGAAAAAGAAGATGTAAGAAATAATTTTTATGATTTAATTAGTAAACATGCTGTTGATTTTGTTACAGATAGAACGAGCGGTTCATTTGACGAGACAGTTCCATTTGCGCATGAAAAGAATAATGAAAGATTTGTTAGAATGATATACCCTTTTACTTTACATACTGATTGGAAAATAGGAGATAAATATTATGTTTTTACAACACTTCATTGCTCAAGAGATAGATGCAGTAATAATGATTTACCTTTTTATGTTAATAGAATAAAAATTCCAACTAGTCAGAATATCTTTACAGATGACGTGGCTTTAGATAAGGCTGCAATTATGCTTGAACCTAATACTATAGTTCATGCTGATCCATATTATTTGTTATCTTTGGCATTATATATGAATAAAAATAATATGAAAATTAAACTAAAAGCAATTAGTTCTACATATGAACTTTTGACTCCTTCAATAAAAAAGTTATTGTCTGAAACTTTTGATTGTAAAGTTTTTAATAGCTATGGATGTTCTGAGGTAGGTCCAATTGCTTATGGATGCGAGTATGGCAATATGCATATTTTTGAAGATTCAGTTAAGGTAGACATAATTAATAAAAATAAAAATGGAGTTGGTGAAATTATATTGACGAGTTTAAATAATGAAGTGATGCCTTTAGTTAATTATAGAGTAGGAGATATTGGAAAATTTGTAGATAAAAAATGTCAATGTGGGAGTAATTCAAAGATATTGGAAATTCATGGTAGAAAAAAGAACTTTGAGAATAATGAAAAAAGTGAAAAGGAATTGGCTGACATGTTAAATATAGATAATTTAATTGCATTTCAAATAGAGGGACAAGAGATAAGAGTTATTGGTAATCCTGATAGTG
>CAYZMD010000006.1:0-7203 GCA_964479425.1 uncultured Methanosarcinales archaeon
TTTTGTCTCTTCGATTAGTTTCTCTTCTACCTTTTCTTCGCCTTCTTTTTCAATTTTATCGGAGAATTTACTTATAACCCCTTTTAGACTCTTTTTTAAAAAACCAAACATTTTCTAACCTTGTGCATTCATAATATTGTGCTCGAGAATTTTTAGTTCTACTTCCATTTTAGTTAAATCTTGTAATAGCTGTTCTTGTACTTTTCTAATTTCTACTGTTTGTGTAGCAACCAAATCCTCTGCTTCTTTCATTGTTTTTTTGACTGTAACATTACTTCCAACATTTACAATTACTTCTTTATTATCAGTTAATTTTGCTTTAACAAATATTCCAGAACTTAATGGTACTAATATTTCGGTATCTAAAGGAGTAGCTGCAAAATCTTTAATGCCTTGTTCAATTATTTTTAATTCCATACCTTGTTCGTCAAGAGCTTGTACTTGTTTTTGTGTTCTCATTGCTTGTTGTTGTAGCATCTGAAATTTCATATATTGCTCTTGTAGTTCTTTTTTATCCATATTAACACCTTATAGTTTTTTTAGTAAATTTTCTAAGAAAATTTCATATTTCTCTTCTGCTTCTATTAAGTCAAGAGCAGGTCTGATTGTTTTCTCATCGCCTGCAAAATCTTCAATCTCTTTTTTTACTAAACGTTTTAATAATTCTTTTTCTTTATCGTTAAACATTTTTTCACCCCAAAAATCCTAAATTGTCATCAATATCAACTGCTTCTGGACCAGATGTCATCTCGCCCATAATAAAACCATTATCATTAGTTACTAAGCCTGAGCTTATGTATGGATTACCTAAATTCACTGTTCCTTTAAATACTTTTATATCAAATGTTTTTTCTAAAAGCTCAATTTCTTTATCGCTTGCTTCTTCGTGTATAATCATACCTTTTGCATTCATTGAACCAATAGCGCCAATTGCTTCCATTTCTGCAATTTCTGTTTTAATTACTTCTACTTTTAATGCTGTTTTAATTGCATCTCTAGCTTCATCTGAGAACTCTGTGCTAATTAATGCTCCGTTATCATTACAAAGTATATTATTTCCTAAAGCTGTTAGTTTTGTATTAATAACTTCAAAATTAATATTTAATTTTTTTAGAACTTCTAATTCATCGTCATATGCAGTTTCGGGAACTAATAAACAATTTTTATTGCCTGCAACAAAAACTCCAATCATGCTTGTTCCTGCCATATGTATCATATGGATTGGTACTTTTAGAACTTTTTCAATTATTTCCAAATGTTTTTGTGGAATTCCTTTGCCAACTAGACAATACTCATTTGTTGCGTACATATATAATCCTATATTGGGATTTCCGTTAAAACTTGCTTTATATAAGTGCATAAATACTTAGTTCTGTATATTATTTATAAAGATTTGCATAAGAAAGGGCTAAATTAAAGTATGGGTGCTTAATATTGATTAATTCTGAATTTTCAATATTTTTTTTTAGATTGAATTTTCTTTAAATATATTTTCTCTTGATCTTGTTTAATAGTTATATGAAATTGTTCAAAAAATCCATGCCTACCCAATAAAATAGGAAGATCTGCATTCCGGTCTTGTATTACCAAGCAAGGTACACTTAAAGAATATCTTTCTCTATTCCCTACAATTTTGAAATTTAACCTCGATTTTCTAGCCTTTGCACTTCCTCCTATACCTCCTGTATCTATTTCTACTTTATCTTCTTTTAACCCTAGGAATTCAGCGAAATCTTTAGGCACTACTGTAGTGTCTGCTCCCGAATCTAATAATGCGATAAATTCCATCTTTTTTCCAAATCGATTTAAAACAGAAATAGGAATAAATGGCGCATGTCTTAAAGTTCCATCAGATCGAGGGACATGAACATATTTAAAAATTATTGACATTTTAGAATATTAAAGTATCCTTTTTAGGTATTTTTGCGATAGTAGGAACTCTTTTACATTTTTTTATATCTTCTTCAATTTTATTTAAATGACGATTATGAGCGACCACTTTATTATCGCAAACAACAACCCATTCACCTAAATACATTGAAAAATCAACATTTGATGGTAAAATGTGATTTATTGCCATATATATAATATATTTTTTGTTTTATATAAATATTGCGAAAAATAAATTGCAATAAAAAATAATATATTTATGTAATTATATTAATGATTATTAGTAAGTCTAGAATAAATAATATTACCTAAAGTTTCAAGATTGATTACATCCTCTTGATTATATTTAACAAGTAAATCAAGAGCTTCTTTGTTACCAGTTCTCTCCCATTTCTTCCATAATCTAACTGCCATTGAACCATCAATATCTGCAACGTCATCTCCTCTATTAATTCCCACTTCTCTCTCAATTCTTTTTAGACCGCCACGAAGACCGACTTTATTTCCAACCCATCTTAAGTCCATGTGGGGTTTTTCTAAATTTAAAGAAGGAAATTTTGTTTGAATAAATGGTAAATCAAAACCAGTTCCATTAAAACTAACAAACATTTTATGTCTGTTCATCTCAGCAGCTAAACTTTCTTCGTTCATATTTTGACCATTGATGTAAGTTCTAGTTTCTTTTCCGTCCCAAACACTTAATGTAGTCATTGTATTTCTGTGCCTGCTTAGCCCAGTAGTTTCAATATCAATAAAACCAATATGCCCTTTAAATTCTTCATATAATCGCCAATGTTCCTTCTTTGGAAGGTTATAATGAAAGAATTCATGATTTTTGGCTTCTAAGTTTTTCTTGCATTTTCCTAAGAATTCATCGCAATATGCTTTTTGTTGAGCTGAAAAACCAGTTACTTGTTCTTTTTCTATAAAATCATCCCAGTGATTAATACCAGAACTCCATAGTCTTTTTTCGGTATTCTCGCCAACTTTTGGTAATATGATGAAGCTTTTTTTTATCATTAATAAAAGGATTTTAAGCTCTCTTTATAATTTTTGTGATAAGGCTCTTATGAAAATGTTTTTTCTAAATAATCAAGATGTGCTTTTGCAACTTCTTTTAGAGAATTCTTTTCTTTTGCTGATTCAACGAATTCACTTGTAAATAATTCTTTGTGGTGTTCTTTAAAAGAAGAGTAATTGGAATTTTGTCCAGCAAATAATGGACGAAAATGTGCTGCAAACTCTCTTTTGTTATATTCAAATACTGGCCATCTTTCTTGAAGTGCATCATATAATGTAAAAAATGGTTGGTGTGTTACATTGTTAACTAGTTTAGAAACTTTGGTCTCTAGAATATTATATTTTTTTTCTAAGTTTGATAAATTTTCATGTAAATATACTTGGTGTTTTTCAAATCTTAATTCTTCACATTTTTCTTTAATAACCGCTCTTTCTCCCCTTATTATCTTTAATAGTAAAATCAAATTTTCGGATTTTGGTTTTTCTAATTTTTCTAAATGTTTTCTTATGTCTCTATATTCAGAAATACTTTTGTCTACATTATCATATGTTGAAGTATCTAAATCATCTAAATTATTATCTCTGGGGACAATTGCTAGATGCATTGCTAGAAGTAATTTTTTAGTTTCTTTCCAATGATCAGAGAATTCTCTCATTGAAAAACCATTTTCTGATAGGAATAATGTATCTTTCCAATAATCAACAACATCTTCAGGGTGCTTTGTTGCTGCCTCAAAAGATTTTGCGCCTCCGTCGTAAATAATACACTCTTCTAAAAATGGAGCCATTTGCATATGCAAATTTTCTGAAGGTTTATACATTTCAAACAAAAATTCAGGTGTTAGCAAAGCTGATGTGCTTTTTAATAAATCAGTTCCTGGAATTTTAAAATGTAGATTTGTATCTTGAGTTGCAACTTTAAATCTTCCGTTTAACATTACAAGAGTTGTTCCTTCATAATTTTTGTAAAGTTTATTTAAAATTTTATCATAACAATTTAAAATTCTCTCTGTTTTTAAACATCCGTGTGTGATAAATGTGAAACTTAGTATTTCTTTTTCTTTATCGCTAAAGTTAAGACCTTGTTGCTTTAATCTTCTTTCCAGGCTTTGCTTAATTTTTTCTTGAGGTAAATTATCGTTCTTCATTCTTTTTAGTGTATCAGTTAAACCAAATTCTTTCAATAGATCATCTCTTAAACTTTGACTATAATAGCCATAATCTGAAAGAATATCTAGTATTGTGTTTCCCTTGGAATGAATCAATAATCTTTTCAATCCATTTACTAATGATGAGCCAGTAGCTGAAATATCTCCTGATAGTAAATGAGCTTCACTTGGTAAATTTTCTATTTTTTCATATTCTGCTTCTGTTATGTTGTAATTGCCTGGATTAACTTTTCCTTGTCTTTGCATTGCTAAGAATAAGACAGCATAATCTTTGAATTTTTTATCTTTTGTTGAATATGCAATAAATGGAGAATCGGTTAAAGCATAGTTTTCTCCTCCTCTTAAGAAAATTGCTATTGCAGTTTTTTTATCTCCTGCCTCAATTATACTATTTCTGTTAGGTAGTCCTCTTAGAATTTTGACCATTTCCTTTCTCATTACACTTCTATATTCTGCCCCTGTATGCATTTCTGGTCTTAATGAAACTTTTGCTAGTGTTTCTGAAACAGCAATTAATCTTGTTAATGGTGATTGTCCATCAATTGTATAGAATTTTAAATTTTCAACTTCAATTGGTTGTTCATTTTCTAATAATAATTCTAATCTTTGAACCATATAAGTTTAGGTTTGTAATTGTGTTTAAATACATTTACTTAGTAGAAGATATAGTTTATTATTTCTTTTTCTTAGCAGCTTTTAATCTTGCTCTCTCTGCTTTTCTTTTTTCTTTGATTCTATGCATTGCAGATTCTTCATCTGGGTCCCAGTCAAGCTTTGGTCCTTTTCCACCCATATATATGTTGATGTTACCAAAATGTTCTTTTTGCTCTATATCAATTTTTCTGGCATTACTTAAATGCAATAAAGGAATGAAAGTAAATATTTTTTCATCTCTATCGGGTTTATCTGATAATAATTGATTGAATGTTAGTGCTTGCTTTTGCTTAAAAAAATGTAATTTAATTGTTCCAAATACTTCTCTTATTACTTGAGTTATATCGATTTTTTTCTTTGGTATTTTGATAGTAACATCGTCAGGAATTTGTCTCATTACTCTTCTTTTCTTGACTTCCATAGCTTTTTGTAAAGCATCCATTAAATCATAGATTGTAACTTTCCTTCTTCTTGGTTGTGGAGTCCTTGGAATAAGTTTTAGAGGATCACCCTCTTCTCTTTTATTTATTTGACCCATATCCATTTCGTCTAATTCGTCAAAACCTTCATCTTCATCACTTTCGTGGCTTTGAGCAAATAATGAGTCTAAAGCATTCATATCATCTGTAACTAATCTTGATGATTTTATTTTTAATAGAACTGCTGCTGCAAGTACAACTTTCCCTGAAACATGAAAGTCCATTTCTTTCATCTTTTTAATTATTTCAATGTATTTTTTAGTCAATAAAGAAACATTAACATCCCATGGATCAATTTGGTTAGTTTTTATTAATTCATAGATCAAAGATTGCCATGATAAATCGTCTTTACTTAATACACTCTTAAAAATCTGCTCTTGCATACATGAATTATTTAAGAACTCATTTATATATATTTCTACTATCGAAACATATATAAATTGAATATACTTAATCGCAACTATAAAATCTAACCCTTGCGGTTGGTACACTCAAAAATTATAAATTTTTGGTGTCCTAGAAGCTATAGCTTCTAAGGATATACTAGTCCGTAAAAATAATTAAAAATTTTACTTACGGACCAGTATATGACAAATGAATATGAATATGGAGGGATTTTCATGAAGAAATTATTAATATTGTTTATGATTACGATTTTTTTAGTAGGTTGTGGAGAACCAGAACAAGTAGTTGATGACGATTTTGTTGATATTTTAGAAAAAGGAACTTTTGAAATTTTGCTAAGTAGTACAAACGCAGGCGATTATGATAGTGTTGCTGTAAGCTTTAGCGGAATAAATCTTTCTAAAGGAGAGAATTCAATAGAATTATCAATAACTACCGATAAGATTGAGTTAGTTTCATTAAAGTCAAATAAAGTTTATAGTATGTTTCAAACATCTTTAAACTCTGGTGAATATAATAAAGTAGAATTAATAGTGAAGGAAATTGAAGCTTATAAAAACGGAGAAAAAGTAATATTAGAAGCTGAAAAACTAGCTGTTGAGAAAGCATTTGTAATTGAAAATGGCAAAACTACAAGATATGTTTTTGATGTCTCTGTAAGAGAGAAATTAGAAGGTAGATTAGCTGAATCAGGAACTATTGGTGTAGATATTGTTGAAGTAGTTGAAATGAAAAAAGCAGATGTCAAAGCAATTGGATCTGTCGAAGTAGTTGAATCTGAAGAAGAGGAAGATAGTGCAATAGACGAAGAATCAGAATTGACTGCTGCAGAATTATTAAACACTCCAAAAGAGCATGAAGTTGCAATAAATGGAGCTACACTTAACCCTGAAAGTATAGTTATTAAAGTTGGTGATACTATTTTTTGGAATAATATTGGTAAGAGTACTCATAGATTGTATGCTCAAAAACCATTGAATTATTTCAGAAGCGAAGTTATAATGCCTGGTGATAATTTTACTTTCACTTTTGAAGAAGCTGGAGAGTATCCATATACAAGTCCTGCTTACGCAGCATACATGAGAGGTAAGATTATTGTAGAATAGATTTTTTTTTCTTTTTTTTTTTTATTTTCTCTATGGGGCATTAAATATTTATTGGTATTTCAACAAATTTTTGATTTGATACATCCTCGTTGTTATCTATAGCATTTTGAACTAAACCACATCCTATTAGAAATGTTCCTGCTGTAAAATATAACATAGATGCAAATCCTAAAAAATTAGTTGCTTCTTTGTCTTTATTATATTTAGGAATGTGTTTTGCAATTCCTGTTTCTGTTTTGTATTTTGATTGAGCTATTGGTGCATTTATTCCAATTGCTGAATATTGTAATTCACCATTTCCTCTTCCTAAAATTGCTCTAACTCTGTCACTAATAAATTCGTTAGATTCGTTTGCAGGAATAGTTGGTGCGTTGTTTCCTAAATCAAACTTTTGATTAACTTGCTTTGATTGCCAATTCTTGTTATTTTGTCTCATTAATTTATAATCCATGTTTCTATTGTATGTGTTTTTCATCTTAT
>CAYZMD010000006.1:7303-23407 GCA_964479425.1 uncultured Methanosarcinales archaeon
TTTTGTCTCATTAATTTATAATCCATGTTTCTATTGTATGTGTTTTTCATCTTATTATCCTCTATTTTAAATTATTAATTTTTCCTTTTATCATTTGATACATTGCAAAAGTAAGTAAAAGAGTAAGTCCTGGTGAGTATGTTGACGTTGTCATTCCTTGTCTATGAACAGGAATTTTTGCCTCTTGTATTGAGTTTTTTGTCAATATTTTTGAATGAGTTTCTATTGAGTCAATTCCTTTTAAATAATTGGTAAGTATGTATTTAACTTCTCTAGAATCTTCTGTTTTAATGTTTTCTTTTCCTAGTAAAGTTTCAATTCTATAATTAATAGATTCTTCTTTATGATTGTTATTTGCTAAAGGTAGTTCTTCAAAAGTAGCTTGTTCGTTATAGTCACCTAATGTTTCTTCAATTAAACCATGTCTAACATAATTATTTCCTAATATTAATTCAACTCTATCAGTTAAGAATTCTTCTTGAAAATTGCTAGATGCAATAGCGGGATTATTATCTCTTGTTAAATCTGATAAAGTATAATTAGGTTCAATTGCAGGTATTGTTGTGTTGTTTTTCTTGTTAAAAGTTTCAACTTGTTTTGGTTGCCAATTATTATTATTCTTTTGTCTCATTAATTTATAATCCATGTTTCTATTGTATGCGTTTGTCATTTTATTGACTTCCGTATTTTACTGTATCTTTATGAACTTCGATGTAATCAGCAACATAATTTTTAATAGCTGCATTAAACACGTCTATTTTTTTATAGAACTGTATAATGTCTTTAGCCATTGTTTTTTGATGTTCATACATTGGTTTTTCTTCTGTTTGTGTTATCAATACCATTTTACATACCTCTTTGATTAAAAAAATTAGCTCTTTTAACCCGACTATATACAATGAGAAAACACTACTATATAAACCTTTCTCTTTTGTAGCCCCTTTAAAGTGGTTACACTTGCGTTATATTTAAAAAGATGCTACTTCTTGCTACCTTTTACTACGATGAAAAACAAACTAAAAGTGTCAATATCAATGGATAGAAGTGTCCTAGAAGCGGTTGAAAACAGCCTAGATGGAGCTCTATTTCGTAATAAATCGCACTTTATAGAGTACGCAGTAAGAAAATTCTTAGGTGATAAAAAATGAGACAGAACATAACTTTGAAAGAACATTTGAGAGAAATGCGAGATTTGTTTAAGAATACAAAAAAGACAGCATCAAGGCCTGATAGGATTGAAAATATTATTGAAATCTACAGGGATGAAATTAAGGTAGCGAAGTAATGCAATCTTTAAAGATTCTAAAAAAGCTTAGAAACAACAATGGAGTTTTTGTAGCTGCTGGTGGATCACATTATGCAGAGCAGGCTTGGATTCGTGATAATATCTACGAGGCTATAGGTCTAGAACATATTGATATTAAAGACGCGCTTAAAACTTATCACGCTTTACTTGACGTATTCTTAAAACACGAATATAAAATTGAATGGGCAATAAAAGAAAAGCCTGATGCAAGATACAAATATATTCACGCAAGATTTTGCCCTAACACATATAATGAATTTTCTGAAAATTGGGGAAATAAGCAAAATGATTCAATCGGAGCATTTTTATTTAAGATTGGAGATTTAATAGAGAAGGAAGTAGATGTATTAAGAAATATTAATGATTTTAGAATAGTTCAAAAATTAATTTTATACTTAGAAAGTGTTGAGTATTGGCACGATAAAGACAATGGCGTATGGGAAGAAAATGAAGAAGTACATTCGTCTAGTGTTGGTGCATGCGTTGCAGGACTTAAAAAATGCGAAGAGTATTTTTTTGTGCCTTATGATTTGATTGAAAAAGGTCAAAACAAACTGACTGAATTATTACCACGAGAATCTATTACAAAGGATGTTGATTTGGCGCAATTAAGTTTAATATATCCATTTAATATTGTAACAGATAAACAAGCTAAGCAAATTATAACAAATGTAGAAAAATTCTTAGTAAGAAATAAAGGAGTAATAAGATATGTTGGAGATCAATATTTTCATAAAGATGGAGAGGCTGAATGGTGTTTTGGTTTTCCTTGGTTAGCAATTATCTATAAACAGATGAATAATATTGAAAAATATGAATTCTATCTAAATAAAACTAGAGAAGTTATGAATCATAGAGGAGAAATCCCTGAATTATATTTTGCAAATACAGAGGAGCATAATGTAAACTGTCCACTTGGTTGGGCGCAAGCTTTGCATATTATAGCGGAAAAATGAAAAAAGCATTATTCTGTTTATCAGGGGGAAAAAATAAAGGTCTTTCTTTAGAGAACGCTGCAGAAGTATATGACTCATTGACGAAAGAGTATGATTCAATGATTGCGTGGCATTCTAAATATGAAAAGTTTTCAGAAACTTCTGATATTACTAAATGTATTGGTGAAAAAGACTATATGACATTAATGTTTACTTTATTTTCAACACAAGCGATTAAACGAATTGGAAATGCAAAAGGAGATTTTATTTCTTCAAGTTATATCTTTAATTTAGAGAGAAATGATTGTTATGCTCCTAGTTTTGACGTCGTCTTTTTAGAAGGTAATGATATTAATCCTGCTATTAATGAAGTTGAAAAGTTGTATAAAAACTATGGTTGGAATACTTCTGTCGTAGATAGACAATTTGAGTCAAAACAAATAGAGTCTGAAAATCATGAAAGAAAAAATAAAATTTCAATTATAAATCCTTTAATGTTATTAGAATATGCGGCTAATAATTTATGCTATGATACACGAGATATTAAAACTCATATCAAGAATCAATAGTTTCTAACTCTGGTTCTTTTTCTTTAATTCTATTCTTAGTAAAATAAATTTTATTTCCTGAAGAATTATAATGTTGAAAGTCAGTTTTTTCTTTTATTAAAGCTCTTCCATTACCGTGTTCTGAATAAATTTTAAATTCAATTTTACCAGAATGATCATATCCATTCCCTTCATCTTCTACTGAAATCATAACAAAATTCCAATTAATTATTGTAGTAATGTATATTAGTTTATTTTTATTTTCTTTAATATTTTTAGGAATTTCTTGCTCTCTTAATTTGTAATAGTCCGGATGAGCTGATTTATTCCCGTGAATTACTGCATTAGAGTAAGCTTCGCCAAAAGCAAGACTAATATCTTTAATGTCATCAGTTTTATACCAGAAGCATCTTAAACACCTCTCTAACTTTTCTTTAAATATTTGTCTAGCTGAATACTCACCTGATTTTGTAGAAAATTGGATGACCCTAATTATAGAATGCTCGTCCATAACTTTTTTATCTAAAGATACTAAAGTTTCTAACTCATCCATATATATAATGTTAAGTTAAAGAAACTTATAAACTTAACTCATATCAATTAATTCAATAAACATAGCATTACTCCATGCTTGACATAAGCTTGCTTCTGAAGAATTATGTTTAGCAGATGTTAATTCGCCGCCATGTCCAATAAATCCGCTCCATAAAATTTCATTCATTGAAGCAAATTTGATTTTTTCAATGTAATCTGAGAATTCATCTTTATCTATTTTGTGCATCATTAATGCAGCAAGATTGTTTATCCAATACCAACTATCTCCTCGATGATAGCTTATTGGATTCTCTCCAGAATAAGTATCAGTAAATAAAGGATTTGATTTATCAATTGTACTTAATCCTCCCCATTCTAACCATAATGCAGGAATGATTTCGTTAAAGCAACTTTTCCATTCTTCTTTAGATAAAAGTTCAGGATATACATATGCTGCAATAAAGACATTTGGCCTTTTTGTGAAATCGTTTAATCTATCTGCTAAATATTTTTCATTCCAGAATCTATTACGAATTAAATCATGCAATTCTCTTTGTAATTGTTTATATTTTTCATCTTTAGTTAATCTATATGCAAATTTATACATAGCACATCTTAGTGCATTAATTTCAATACAAGCATTATCTCTAACATCATTAATACCAGTATCCATCCATGTTTCAAGAGGAGCGTTAATAGCAAATTTATCTTTTGTTTTATGCTCTAATAATCTAGAAATGCTAGCTTCAATTTGTTGTTTAACGAAAGCTTTTTCTTTTTTAGTTAATTTTATTTGTGAAAGTCTAAAAAAACTCCATCCAACCCCGTCAGCACTTGCGTTTGGACTTCCTGGATAACTATGAAGCCTAATGTTTGGAATTCTTCCATCAGGTAATATATTACTTATTTGTCTTAATAGAATTTCAGTTTTATTTTTTAATGTGTTGCAACTTATGGCTTCATCTCGTGTCCAGAATTGAAAAAACCATGGAAGTCCTGCAAATAATCCGTAATCTTCTTTTATTTTATTGACTAATGAATTTAAAGAATTTTTCGCACAACTATATGCAAAACTTAATTCTAAATTTTCTTGTTCAAAGTATTTGCAATGTTTTGAAACTTTAATTTTTTTTTGTAGTTCGTCAATTGCTTTTTGTTTATCATGATGTGCTGTAACAATTATTTCTTTACTATCGCATTCTAATAAATTATATACGTGTCTATCAAAAGGTTTACTTCCTCTTTCTTTATCGACAGGATATTTTTCAACATACCAATTTTTTATGAATTCAGGATTATTACATTTTATTACAACATAAACTTGATATTCGTTTCCTAATTTCTCTTTTTCGTCATTTTGTTTTTCATATTTGATAATGATTAAATCTTTTTCTTGTTCAACAGAATAGTATCTGCCAAATTGCCTATTATCAAAGCTTTTTTTAACATCTAAATGCAGCTGTACTCTCTTATTAATGTCTGTCTTATATACGAATGTCTTGGAGCTATGAGGCATTACAAATGTTTCTGTAAAAGATTCTCTTTTTCTTTCAATCTTGTTAAATTTATTATTTATTTCAATAATTTTTTCGTCATGAAATATTTCTGCAATTATTCTATATAGATCTTCAAAATAAATGTAAGTTCCATTATATCTACTTCTAGGTTCACCAAATAAACAATATCCACCAGAATTATTTGTCAATAAAAATGATGCATTATTAACTTCTTTTTCAATTGATTTTTTTGCTAGAGTGTGCTTAACTAACATACAGAAATTATTGATTATCTAATATATAAATTATTCCCTATAGAATTCGGCAGCACTCTCAGGGGATACAGAATTAATTATTGTATTTGAGCTTATTTCAAAACCTGCCCATTTGGCAATTCTAGGACAAATCTCTAGAGTTAAATGTAAATCAGCATTGTCAGGAGAGTAATGTATGTAATGGTTGAATGAAACTCCAAGCTCATTTAGTTTTACTAAAATTTTATGCCATATCTCTGAAAAATCATTTAATTCTTCCTCTGTTAAATCATCTAGTTTTGTCACATGACGTTTAGGCATTACTAATATTTCATAGTTAAATCTTGAAGCATAAGGAGTAAATGCAATAAAAGTATTATTCTCAAAACATTTCCTATCTGATTTTTTTTCAACTTTCCAAATATCACACATTGGACAATGTGCAAAACTTTTGTATGCGTCTATTTTTTCTTGAATGTTTGTAGGTAAGTGATTGTATGCAATAATTTGACTATGACTATGTATTAAACTTGTTCCGCCATCTTTGCCATGGTTTTTTATTACGCATACGTATTTTATATTTTCATCTTTATTAATTTCAATAATTCTTTGGTTGTATAGGCTTAATAATTCTTTAAGTTCTTCTTTATTTAAATCCCATAATTGCTTTTTATGGTCGTTAGTTTCAACAATTATTTCATGACTACCATAAGCATTAGCAAAAGTGAAATATGTATTGTGAGTTTCTATATTTATTTCTCCTTTTTTTTCTACGGCAGCAAATTTATTTGGAAATACTCGCATAGTCCACTTTTTATCTTTCTCAATTCTGACGATTTCATCAGGCGTCATATGCTCATTTCCAGGACAGAAAAAACAGACCTTATCTTCTTTTTTTTCTTCGTGCTTAAATTGATGAGGACGTTTACTTCTACCTTCAGAAATAATTACCCATCTATCTAGAATATAATCTTTTCTTAATTCCATTTTTCTAAAGCCAAATTATGAGCTTTTATATAATTGTCAATTAAGTTTTTCCAGTCAGCAATTGCGCTTACTCTCTTAGCAGCCATTTTATCTTTTACACGTTCTTCTTGGCTATGTTGTGTGTATTCATACATGAAATTAGATAAATCATCTACTATTTTTTGCCATTCAACACCCATTCTTTTCATAACGTAAATTCCAGGATGTTCTTTACCTTCAGTTTCATGACTTATATATCTACCAAATCCTGCCAAATCAGTTGTTACTGAAGGAACGCCTAAAGCAGCAGCTTCTAGTGGAGTATAACCCCATGGTTCATAATAGCTAGGAAAAACACCCAAGTGACTACCTTGCATGCATTCATAATAAGTTAAATCTAATAACCCATCAGCTCCTGTTAGATATGTAGGGTAGAAAATTATTTTTACTTTATCATCTTCAGAATTGTTTAGGCCAATTTCTTTTAGTGTATTGGAAATTATATCTTCATTTTCATTCATTAATTCGTGTGTTGCTAATGGGGGTAATCCTCCCTTAATAAATTTCAACATTTTTCTATTTGTTTCGGTTAAAAATCCTGCTTCAAATATATTCTCTTTAACTAAATCTTTTTTACCTACAATAGTATACAAAACATTTCTTTGAATATGGTCTATGTCATCATTCAAAGCATCTTTAATATCTTGAAACATGGTTCTATTTTCAATCAACTGAGTTTTTATTCCTCTAATGCCTGATGGTACCCAAATAAATGCAAATACAGTTTTACCATTATGATTTTGTTTTTTTAATTCTTCATTTAGCTTTGCTAATGCATGTAAATAAATATCAATTCCTTTATCTCTGAATTCATATCTTCCTGCTAAAAAGAAAATCAAACTTTCTTTTAAGTCAATATTATAATGAGGATGGAAATAATATAGTAAAAAATCTCTTATCTTATCTCTTCGTATTCTATGTTGGATACTAATATCTTCAAAGCTTGGGAATTTATCCAAATCTAATCCATTTGGTAATAATACTTCAGGTTTTCTTCCAAGTAATGCTTTAGCTTCCATGCCGGTAATTTCTGAAACTGTAGTAAATACGTCAGCGTTTAAAGCTGCTTGTTTTTCTGTTTGGAATTTTGCAGGAATACCGTAACTATACGCTTCTTTATCTGGATCTATTTTATCCATAATCTCATATAAATCTTTATCTGAACTTGCTATACTTCTTCCTAATATTGTTGCGTGTGTTGTGAATACTTTTCCAATCTTAACATTTTGTTTTTTAAGATATAGCAAACCTGCTCCTGATAACCATTCATGAAATTGTGCAACACATTTTTTATCTTTTTTAGTTGCGACAATTTGTTCAATAACTTTTCCAGACGCGTAACTCCATACAAAAGGTTCTTCAAAATCATATGGTGAATTTAATGTATCAATTTTAAATGCATCATACATGTCTTTTTTTAACGCGGCAGAATGTGGTTTGAAATTTTCAAAATCAATAAGAATAGTTTGTGGTTCTCCTTTTATTAACCATTTACCAAAATGTAGAATAATTCCATCTTTTGCTAAACTACTACACATATCTTTGTAAATTTCGGGAGCTGCTTCTTCAACAAAATGTCCAGCAACTTTGTCAGCATAGTATGGTCCTATGCAAATATACTCTTTATCTTTGTACTTATTTGCAACTTGCTCTGCTTTTGAACTAACAACAGTCCAAATGCCTCCAACCTTATTACAAATTTCAAAACTAACTTCAAATAATACGTCTGCTGTAGATTCTACCATTATAATGTTAATTCTATATATAATTTATATAAACTTTTCATACTATTTTCGAGTAAGAAATCTTTATTTGGTTATTCCTTTGTTGTAGAAACATTATAGTATGATGTTCTTAGTAGGATAGTATGATGTTCTGTCAAAAAGAAAAGTTTAAATACATAATATTATTTTTTTCTTAATAGTCAAAAAGGGGATGACATGAAGCGTACATTTAAAGAAATACGTAAAGATATTTTAATTAATCTTGGAAGTGAAGTTTGTAGTATTAATTATATTTCTAAAAATATTAATGTTAATTGGAGAACTGTTGAAAAACATTTAGTATATCTTGTCGGAAGAGGCTATGTTGAAAAGATTTATTCTTGTGAATATGTTAGGTTATTAAAGAGAACAGAAAGTGGAGAAGCATTGGCTATTCTACTAGAATCAGAGGATGTTGCCATATGAAAGCAAGACAAATCCTTTTCGAATTTGTAAGCTTCCATAGAATTACTCGAGGTGTAATTTTATGAAAGTCCTTATGTTTGGTTGGGAATTTCCTCCGTTTGCAAGTGGAGGACTTGGAACTGCATGCTATGGATTAACTAAAGGGCTTGCTAAACATGATATTGATGTAACTTTTGTCCTTCCAAAAGTTATTAAGGAAACTAAAGCAGAATTTGTAAAATTAAAAGGATTAGACAATATTAAAAAAATAACAGTCAATAAAAACGAATTACAATATCTTAAAAAAATTAATTTCAAAGAAGTTGACTCACTTATGCGACCATACATGACAGATACAGAATATCAAGAAAAAAGAAAAACAATTTTCAATAATAAATTAGAAACTGAAATTATTTTTGGAGAATCTAAAGGCGGAGACGTCTATGGGAAAAACCTCTACGACGAAGTTTACAAATATGCACTAAGGGCAACAGAAATAGTAAAAACCGAAGATTTTGATGTTATCCATGCACATGATTGGCTAACATACCAAGCTGGTATTAATGCAAAAAGAATGTCAGGAAAACCTTTAGTCGTGCATATTCATGCAACTGAATTTGATAGAACTGGAGACAATCCTAATCAATATGTATATGATATTGAAAAAGCTGGGTTTGAAGCTGCCGACAAAATTTTGGCAGTATCTAATTTCACTAAACAAAGAGTAATTGATAATTACGGTATTGATGCAAATAAAATAGAAGTTGTTCATAACGCTGTTGATTTTAATGATAATAAATTTGAAAAAATTCAGAAAGATGAAAAAGTTGTTTTATTTTTAGGAAGAATAACTATTCAAAAAGGACCAGAGTATTTTGTTGAGGCTGCATCTAAAGTGTTGTCAGTTGACCCAAATATAAAATTTATTGTTGCAGGTAGTGGAGATATGATGCATCAAATGATTGAGCATGCAGCAGCAAAAGGAATTGGCGATAAAATGCTCTTTGCTGGATTTTTAAGAGGAAAAGATATTGATAAAGCATATCAAATGGCTGATCTTTATGTCATGCCTTCTATTAGCGAACCTTTTGGTATAACGCCGCTTGAGGCAATGAGGAATGGAACGCCTTGTTTAATATCTAAACAAAGTGGTGTGTCTGAAGTTATTCAACATTGTTTGAAAGTTAACTTTTGGGATGTTGATCAGATGGCAAACAAGATGTTAGCTGTTTTGAAGTATAGCGATTTGCATAGCGCATTACAAAAACATGGAAATCAAGAAGTTATGAAATTTAATTGGGAAATTCCTGCAAAGAAATGTGTGGATGCGTATCATAAAGTTGTTGAAGATTATAATAATATTGGAGTGGGTGATGATGATTAATTTTATTTGGGGTGTGTATAATGGTTAATGTATGTCGGCTTTTTAATAATGCTGAGAAATCAAAGATTTCTGGCATCTCAGAAATTTTTAATTTCAGAGAAACCCGGGAAAAACAAGTGCTATCTTCGCTAACGCTCGACAACACGAGGTGTTTATTATGGTAAACGTTTGTTTTTACTTTCAGGTTCATCAGCCGTTTAGGATGAAGCAGTATAGTGTGTTTGATATTGGTAAGAATAGTGATTATTTTGACACTAAAAAAAATATTGAGATAATGAATAAGGTTGCAAAAAAATGTTATTTACCGACGAATAAATTATTACTTAAATTATTACGAAATAATCCAGATTTTAAAATTAGTTATAGTTTTTCTGGAACAGTTCTAGAACAGTTTGAACAATATGCTCCTGATGTTTTAAAAAGTTTTCAGGATTTAGTTGATACTAAACAAGTTGAAGTTCTTGATGAAACTCATTACCATAGTTTAGCTTTTATTTATTCTAAGAAAGAGTTTAGAGAACAAGTAAAAATGCATAATACAAAAATAAAAGATTTATTTAGTTATAAACCAACTATATTTAGAAATACTGAATTAATATTTAATAATGAACTTGCACATCATGTTGAAGATATGGGATATAAAGGAATTTTAGCAGAGGGTGCTGATCATGTCTTAGGTGACAGGAGTCCAAACTTTTTGTATCAACCCAAAACAACTTCAAAAATAAAATTACTTTTAAAAAATTATAAGCTTAGTGATGATATTGCTTTTAGATTTAGCAATAAAGGATGGCCAGAATGGCCTTTGACTGTTGATAAATATTCTAAGTGGGTGAATTCTATAAATGGCAATGGAGAAATTGTAAACTTGTTTATGGATTATGAAACGTTTGGAGAACATCAATGGGAAGATACAGGAATCTTCAAGTTTATGGAGCATCTGCCAAATGAAATTTTGAAGCATAAAGATAATAAATTTATTTTACCAAGTGAAGCTGTTAAAACATTACAACCAAAAGCTGAATTAGATATTCATAATCTAATGTCTTGGGCTGATGTTGAAAGGGATTTGTCAGCGTGGCTAGGAAATAAAATGCAGCAGTCTGCTTTGAAGCAAATTTATCTAATAGAAAAAGATGTTTTAGCAACTGGGAATAGACAATTAATTGAAGATTGGAGACGATTACAAACAAGTGATCATTTTTATTATATGTGTACTAAATATTTTAACGACGGGGATGTTCATAAATATTTTAATCCTTATGATTCGCCGTACGATAGTTTTATTGCATTCATGAATGTATTAAATGATGTGATTTTACGTATTAGAGAAAATAAAGTAAAAAATGTAGCGGCTTTGGCTGCGCAATCAATGAGGTGTTAAAATGGTTGGGAAATTACATAGGCATGCAAGAAATGAATTTCATCTAGCTGATGGAAGAAAACTTAGTAGTATGCTTGATTTAGCCATGGCTTTGCAAGATATGAATGAAGATACATTTAGTCATCATGTAAATTCTGAAAAGAATGATTTTGCTACTTGGCTTGATAGTGAACATGATGAGAAACATCTTGCTTTGGAATTAGTTAAGAGTAAAGACAAGAAAGAAAATGAATTGATTATATTAAGGTCAATCATTAAGAGGTTATAAAAATGGAAGCATCTGAATATTTTTGGATAAATAATGGTCCAATCGTCGGTAGTTTAGAAGAATTGCCTAATGTTATTGAAACAATTAGTGAAGAACAATTTAAACATCATGTAAATTCTGAAAAGAATGATTTTGTAACATGGATTGATAATTGTTGTAATGATAGTAAATTGGCGAAAAGTTTAAAAAGAGTGAAAAGAAAGAAAACATTTGTAAAGAAAATAAGAGATAAACTTGGGGAATGAAAATGGATTTATTAAAACCAGTTAAGGATGAACATGCTTTTAAGCTAAGTAATGGTAGAATTTTAAATAGCGTAGCTGAGCTAAAAGAGTTAGTTCATACTATGGATAAAAGTGTTTTTTCGCATCATGTAAATTCTGAAAGAAATGACTTCTCTAACTGGATAAGAGATATTCATGGAGATAATTCCCTTGCAGATAGTATTGGTAAAGCAAAAACTCAAACAGAAGTTGCTATTGCAATAAGTAATAGAGTTAAGGAATTAGTTGCACCTAAATTATTGATGGCGCCTAAAAAAATAAAAAAAGCTAAATCTGTTTTTAAAAAATCAGCTGTAAGACCAGAGTTGAAAAGTAAAATTAAGAAAGTAACAGTTGGCCCTGAATTAAAACCATTAGAAAAGCCTATTACAATAATTCTAGGAGCTAAAGAAGAAGTAAAAATAAATATGAATGGTAAGCAGATAAATAATTCTGAAGAAAAACCAGAAAAATATCCTTTGCATATGTTAACTCCTAAAGCAACATTAAGAGAGAATATTATGCCTTTTTTTAAGCCTGAAGAAAATAAAGAAAATTTAAAATTTGAGCCGGAAAAGAAAAAACATCATTTAGATGGCATCAAAAATAAAGATTATATGAAAATGGGCGCTTATGATTTTTTTAAAGGAGTAATATTTGGCATGATTGTTGGAGCATTGTTTGCTGTTGCGATTGTTTGAATTATAAAATTAGATTATTTTTTATTAAATTTAATTATAAAGAACTTTGATTAACTCCTAGAAATTGTAATTTTCAGTGATTTATTTGTATATTAAAGTTCGCTATATAATTAGAATAAGACAAATGTTTTTGTCTAATATTTTCAACTCTATTGTCCTTTTTTAATTCAATAACTAAAGCTTGTTTTATTTTATAGAATTTCAATTACATGCCAGGTAGTTTTCCTTTGAATTTACCCATCATCTTTTTCATTTGAGCAGGAGAACCAGCACCCATACCTTTCATCATCTTTACCATTTTCTTTGATTGTTTGTATTGTTTTAATAATTCTCTAACTTTGCTTGCTGATGTACCAGAACCTTTTGTAATTCTGTCAATTCTTGTTACAGTAATAAGATCTGGATTGTCTAATTCATCTTTAGTACAGCTATCCATAATATGTTTCCATATTTTTAATTTTCCCTCTTGACTATCAAGCATTTCTTTAGGTAATTGTAATTTGCTAAATCCTGGAACCATTTCCATTATTTTTCCAAGACTTCCCATTTTTTTCATAGCACTCATTTGTTGGTATAAATCCATTAGGCTAAATTTACCTTTCATGAATTTCTTTTGCATATCTTGTGCATCTTCTTCTGAAATTGCTTCTTTTGCTTTTTCTAATAATCCTTCAATATCGCCCATGCCAAGTAATTTTCCAACAAAACGTTTTGGATCAAATAATTCTAAATCATCAATTTTTTCACCGACACCTATAAATTTTACAGGTGCGCCAGTTATTGCACATGCTGATAATGCTCCTCCACCTTTAGCAGTTCCATCTAATTTTGTTATAACAACTCCTGTTACATTACATGTGTCGTGAAAAGTTTCAGCTTGTTTTTGCGCAGCTTGTCCAACGTCTGCTGCCATTACTAATAATGTTTCATCAGCTTCTACTGCGTCGTTGATTTTCTTTATCTCTTCAATTAATTCATCATTTAGTGCGTCTCTTCCTGCAGTATCGACTATAATTAAATCATAATCTTTGAATTGAGGTTCAAAATCTCTATAAATTTCAACAGGATCTTTTTTCTTAGGATTTCCAAATACAGGAACGTCAATTTGCGAACCAAGTTGTTGTAGTTGCTTGAAAGCTGCTGGCCTCCAAGTATCTGTACTTAATAACGCAATCTTTTTTCCTCTTTTTTTATAGAATTTTCCAAGCCTTCCTGCAGTAGTTGTTTTTCCATTTCCGAATAATCCTACAAGCATTATTTTTGTTGGTTTTTTCTCAATCTTAGGTTCTTTTGTTTCTTCTCCTAAGAAATTTATTAATTCTTCATATACAATCTTTACAAGATATTCTTTTTTAGTTAATCCTGCAGGTGTTTCTTCTTTTAGAATTCTTTGTTTTATTTTACTTGTTAGTTCAAAAACTAGTTTAACATTAACATCGCTTTGTAAAAGCGCTCTTTGAATATCTTTAACTAATTCATTTACTAGCTTTTCATCTACAAAAACGCTTTTTGCAATCTTGCTTAATGTGTTTTTTAAGCTGCTACCTAGCTTGTCAAGTACCATATGATAATAAAATATTGGATGTGTTTATAAAGGTTTTTGCTGTTTAGTAAAAAAATAGGAACGTCAGTTACACAGGTTTTTTCTGTTTAGTAAAAAATTAGGAACGTTAGTGACGTGGTTTTGCGATCATAAATTAATAATTGAAATAATGTTTTTAGATAACTAAGTTGTATAGTAATCTGTTATTGTATAAAAAGCATTGGACACACTGGATAAGTGCACATAAAATTTATATATAGGGTATAATATTATAATATTATGAGGTGTATTGATTTATTTGCAGGAGTTGGAGGTATAAGATTGGGCTTTGAAAATGCCGGGTTTAGCACTGTTTTTTCTAATGATTTTGAACCTGCATGTAAAGAAACATTTGATTTAAATTTCGAAAATTCTCCATTGATAATTAAAGATATTAATAAAGTGAAAAATAATGCTATTCCTGATTTTGATATATTATTAGGTGGTTTTCCTTGTCAACCATTTAGTATAGCTGGGTATAGGCAAGGGTTTAAAGACATTAAGGGAAGAGGAAATTTGTTTTTTAGAATTGCTGAAATAATTGAACAAAAAAAACCTAAAGTAGTATTCCTTGAAAATGTGAAAAATTTAGAAAGACATGATGATGGGAAAACTTTTAAAATTATTAAAAAAACATTAGAAGATTTAGGCTATACTATAAAATCAAAAATAGTTAATACTATGTTGCATGGTAATTTACCACAGAATAGGGAAAGAATTCTAATTGTTGGTTTCTTAAATAAAAATGTTGCAAATAGTTTTTCATTTCCAGATAAAATTAAACTTGATAAAGATATTCAGAGTTTGTTAGAGGCTAATGTTGATGAAAAATATTACTATAAAGGAAAACCACTTTATAATAAATTAAAAAATGATATTAAAAAGAAAAATACAGCTTATCAATGGAGACGAAGGTATGTTAGAGAAAATAAATCAGGCGTTGTTCCAACATTAACAGCAAATATGGGTACCGGTGGACACAATGTTCCAATAATTTTAGATAATAAAGGAATAAGGAAATTAACTCCAAGAGAATGTTTTATTTTTCAAGGATTTCCCAAGTCTTATAAATTGCCTAAGATTGCAGATTTTAAATTGTATAAACAAGCAGGAAATAGCGTTTCAGTAACAGTCATTGAAAGAGTTGCCAAAAATATAAAAAAGGCATTAGAAAATGGCAATTAAACAAGAATATGAATATTATCAGAAAATATTGAGGATATTAGGATCACTTAGTAACTTATTCTCTGAAAGTAAAGTTCCCTACCTTAATTATAGAATTACTGAAAATTTATTTTGTAAAGCATTTTCTGCAAAAAATCTTTCTCGCTCAGATGTTTCTGCTGATGCATTTTTGAATGATGTAGGTATAGGAATTAAGACATTTATAAATGGAAATGGTAAAACATTGCAAAAAGTTGCGGAGTTTAATAAAGATAATATTCAATTTAGAGGATTACAACCAAAAGAATTAATCAAAAAGATTGTTGATTTAAGAAATGAACGTATTGAAACTACTAAACGAATCTATGCATTAAAAACAATGATTTATCATTGCATTGTGAGAGATGAAGAAAAAATACAAACTTTTGAATGTGATATGGATTTGATTGATGAATCTACAATTAAATTATTAAAATCTACACAGAATATAATTTTATTTAAAGATTCTATAAATGAATATTCATTTAATATAACTAAAAGCACTTTATATAAACGGTTTATAACTCAAAATATTATTTTTGAAATTGATGTAAAGATATTAGAAGATCCTTTTGAAGTTCTAGAGGAAAAATTTCTAAAAGTAAAAGATGTTTATTATAAAAAAATAATGTTGAAAAATCCTTTTGTTATTTTACCTTTGTATTCAATCACTAAGGATGATAAAAAAGTCCATTTAAAGAGTGGATTAAATCAGTGGAATGCTGAGGGGAGAAAAAGAAATTTGAATGAAATTTATATCCCTATACCTATGTGGATTCATAAAAGATTCCCTGCATTTTTTTTGTCAAGAGATACGTCATTTAATTTAATTTTGCCTGATGGGACTACGTTAGAAGCAAAAGTTTGTCAAGATGGTTCTAAAGCATTAATGAGTAAACATAATGCAGATTTAGGGGAATGGTTATTAAGAAAAATATTAAATTTAAAGGAGAAGGAATTATTAACTTATGAAAAATTACAGAAAATAGGGTTAGATTCTGTAATTATTGAAAGGATTGATAAAAAAACTTATTCTATTGATTTTAGACCTT
>CAYZMD010000007.1:0-23292 GCA_964479425.1 uncultured Methanosarcinales archaeon
TCATTCATATAGTTAGTGAAATGAATTTAGAAAAAATTAAGACGTCTTTTACAAGGAGTGGGAATAATGAATAACAAACAACTAGAAGAGTTGGAAAATAAAATAGTGGGCATAATAGACAAGAATGATCCAAGACCAGATATTTGTGTTTGCGGAAATGATATGTTAGTAAATTCAACTAAAAATACAATGATTATTTATGACGACGCCTTAATGGAGGACTCCGCATAATGGCATGTATGGCAGATTTCAGTGAAGAGGATTTAAAACTAATGCAATCAGTAGCAGATGATATTTTTAAAGAAATGTTAGAGATGGGAAGATATAGACAAACCAATAGTAAACTAGGATTCATGTTTTGTTATGAAAGTTATTCTAAACTAAAAAGAAAATTTAAGTTCGTATCTAATGTCGCAGGAGTAAAAGATGAATAATAACTTTTTTAGTGAAAATGATAAAAAATTGAAAAAATTAATTTTAGAGAAAAAACAAATAGATAATAAACCAAAAAGATGGACAAAAGAATTACAAGAAAAATACAAATTATTATCTAAAAAAATTAAGACTTTAAAAGATGTTAATAAATATTTTGACCCATTAAATAAAATATTCGTGAAGAATGTCAAAGGAGAATCACAATGATACAGAAGTACAAAAAGAAGCCAATAGTTATTGAAGCGGTACAATGTGTAGAACCAAACCTACCTATTGCACTTGCTAATTGGTGCGATGGAAAGGCTTGCGGTGTTGGTTGGGTTGGAGAAAAACAATGGATTGAAATTGAAACACTAGAGGGAACAATGAAAGCAAACTATAAGGATTGGATAATTAAGGGAATTGGTGGAGAATTTTATCCATGTAAACCAGATATTTTTGAAGCTACTTACGACGCACTACATGAAAATCAAGACGCAATCTTAGGAGACGAGGAATAATGGGAATATTACTTTTTTCAATAGGTATGCCATTAATCATAATGATAGTAATAGTGTCTTTCAAGTTAGGATATAATTATCATAGAGACGTCAAATGCGTGGATGAAGAACAATGATGACAAAATTTAATAATGAATCAAGAATAATATTAACCAGAAAGGCAAAGGAAGTAATTGGAGAAGATGGTAAAAAGAAAACTTATGTTAGAAGGGAAGTTGCACAACAGCCTATTGAATTAGGGAGTTTAAAAAATCCAATGAATAATGATATTTTAAGGATCGAGTGTCAGATGAACCGACAAAATACTTTTGAAAATATGTTTAAAGGATTGTTCGGATGAAAAAGAAAAATAAATGCAAATGTGGAAATATGAAGTGTGAGGATTCAAAGAGATGTTCCAACTGTGTTAAAAAAGGAACAAACATTAGGGCCAGTAGATGGAAATAACTACTCACAAAAGAAGCCTATTGCGATAAATTTAAATAGTTTAAGGAATAAAAACTAGTATTATAATGGCACAAAAGTTGGTTAGATTCATTGAAATAGAAGACTTCAAGAAAGTTCTGAAGGCAGAGAAAGATAGAAAGTTCAAATTAGCATATGTTTTAGGCTTTGGATCGGGACTAAGAATCTCTGAGATTGTAGGCCCGGCTAAAAATTCCAACCAAAACATAAAACCCCTAATAAGAGAACAAGTTAATCTTGAGAAACACCAAATAAAGATTCTTGGAAAGGGTGGCAAGGAAAGAATAACAATGACATCCCCATGGCTAAATGAAACAAACATAAAATTACTACCACTTGTGATTAATCGCAGAACACTTCAAGATAGGTTTAGTAAGCTTACTAAAAAGGTTTTAGGCAGAAAGTTGAACTTTCACACACTAAGACATGGCTGGGCCAATTATCTTTCTAATGATGCACCTATTGATAAGAGAGTTTCTATGCCCGTCCTTCAAGTTTTAGGTGGATGGAGTAGATTAGACACTGTTGGAATTTATGCTAAAGCGAATCCTACAACTGCAATTAAATCAGGATATGAGGCATTTTAATGATAAGTAACATAGTAAAGTTTATCGTATCGCTTATAAAATCATTATTAAGTGCATTCACACAAATAATATGGACCATGGTGGCAATAATGATATTTAGAAACTATGCCGAGGAATTACTAATGTATAATCCAGGGATGTTTAACAAATTACTATCAGTTATTTTTAATGGATGGATGGGACTATTAGTAGCCCTAACTATATTTTATTTGATTGTAGACCTAAAAGAGATAGGATTCCCCAGAAATTATGCAAATAAAAAGGAGAACCCAACACATATAGATTAGGCGACTAATCACATTATAAGTGTTTTGTGAAACATGAGTAACTTAGAAATTTATATAATATTGGGATTTTTTTTAACAATCTTAATTGGAATATCATTAGTGTCAATTCATTACAGAAAAAAATATGAAGAACTAAAGATACACAACAAAAGGTTAAGAAATTTAGTATATAACTATGAGGAGGTAATCAAAAATGTATGATTTAATTATAGGCTTTCTTCTGGGAGTATTATTAACAATAGTGGCATCACCATTAATAATAAAATGGTATCTTAAGAGAAAAATTAAAAAAATAACTGGTGAGTATTTATAATGACTTACTGGTGGATTTTATATGATTTATTTATATTTGCAGTTACAGCTACAATTGTATATCTATATTATAGGATATTTATAATAACTAAAAATGATAGCTATGGAATTGCTAGGACATCATGAAACCACTTTATTTAAAATTCGTTAATATTGGTGTTGCCAATAGATTTGAACTTGAGGATCATGAATTGATAGAAATGAACCATAGATTGAAAATGTATCCAGAATTATTCTATGAAGTTCTTATACATGAGGTAGGACATATTGATGGTAATTATAAGCCTATGGATTTTATACATGACATGAAATCTAGAACTCCAGGACTTTTCAAGTTTATGGGTAATCATATATCTGCATGGACGCAGGTTTTACCATTATATTGGGACAATAAAAGGAAGATGATTATATATGATATTAGTGCAATCGCATCATGGACTATGATTATAGCATTATCATTAGGAATATTTTTATCATTGGGGTGGATACTATAGGAGTAATATCTTCCATAGTAATATTGTTAGGATTAGCTTTTATAGTATGGGTTGTTATAGCTGCTAGAGCTGAAAGCAAACGCCAAGGTTGGAAGCCTAGCAAATAATTTTCTTGAATGATTATATATTATAGGAACTATTCTTTCTATTATATATGATACCACATACTATAATACATTATACTTACATTTTCAACGGTTTTTTGTTCGTTTAGAATATGTTAACCTTTCCAAGTTAAGTTAGGGGTTTGGCCATTTGACGTAAAAGGCCAAAAATCAATATAAAAAAAATCAATTTTTCAATTTTTTAAAAATTTCAATATCGTACCCCTTCTTTTTCATGCTTTGTTTGTTGGAATTGAGTTGACTGATATTCATTCCGTTTGGATTACCCTGATGTTTTCCAAAGTCTAAAGCTAATTGTTCTTGTTTCTCCCATCCATATAGCTCACAAAATTTCCATAGTTCTGGCTGACAACTTAATGGATTTAATTCTTCCTTCTTTGGTTCATCAGCTTTTTCCATTGCCTCAAGCTCTAAGGTTATCTTCATGTTCAATGCATTTGTAAATCTGAACTTAGCTTCTTCATAAGGATCTGTCAACTCCTTAGGTGGACACCCGATGTTCCAAGTTACCATTTTCTTAACACCAGTCTTAGTTATTATGTGTAAAGAATGATTATACATTTTTCTTTGTTGTGGATTGTATTGAAATATCTTTGGTCTTAGTGTAGACTTCTTAGTCTTTTTGGACCATCCCTTACATTCAAACTTTGCATGAAATAATTTTAAAGCATTGCTATCTATATAATCTTCAAAGGGAGTAGTGAAGAAAACAATAATGTTCTGATGTCTAAAAGTACTCAATACATAATTAAGAAACTTGTTTGTTTTAGATTGCCACTCATGTCTATTAACATCAGTTTGTGCTTCATCAAAAATAACTACCTTATATTTTTTATCGTATAGCTCATCATCTAATCCAGCATTATTAAATTTATTAATAACTCTCATTAGTCCAGCGAAGTTAAAGGCAACTTGTTTTACAGAATCAAATGCTGGATCTATTTGTCTAGCAATTTCTATAGCAGACCATGATTTACCAACACCAGTTTCTCCAGTAAAGAGTGCAACAAAATTTAGATTATTTCTAATTCTCTTTTTTATCCACTTAGGCCAAGAGGGTTCATCTTTTTTATACATTATTAAATTCTTCATTCTTCTTCATCATCTTCTAAATCATCTTCTGTATATGCTGCAGCCTTTAGATAGTTAGTTCTTTTTAATAATAGATTTAATTCTCTGAATAAAATTCTAACAAGTTTTAATTTCTTTCTTATAAGTTCAGCATGATCATCATCTCCCATTCTTATTTCCTTTCCATCAAGGGCCTCCTCCAATACTTCAATGGCTTCTGAATATTCTTTAGCCTTCTTAGTCATTGGGTCATCATACTGTGGTAGAAGAATATCTGATAAGGCTTCTATTGATTGAATATATTCAGCTCTACTATCTGGAACATAATCCATATATGTAATACCACCATTCATTACTGGTTTTTTATATCCACCACGAAACTCACGAGTTCCAAGTTCTGTAACAATTTTTTTCAAAAGTTCGTGAACTATTCCAGAATGACTTATTGATTCTTTCTGAGCAGAATAGAAACCATCCATCAGTATCTTTGTCCCTCTTTAATTATTGGTAAGAAATAAATCTTTAATGCTTTTTCTATTCCCTGCACACACTCATCCAATTCATTAGCTACCTTAGATGAGAATACAGGAACATTTCTAAGCCTTCCACTTTGTGATTTTATTTCTCCTTTGATTATTTTTATATTAGAAAAGAAAGCTTCTATCTCATCAAGGTTATCCTCAAGTAGTGGAGATGACAAAACAATCAATTGCTTAACCATTTTATATTTCAAAACTATCATTTCATTAGAATCTATTTTCTGTCCAGAGATTACACCAATAGAAACCTGTGTTATATTATCTATCCATTCCCTAATAGACTTCAGAGTTTCCTTAGCCATATCAAAAGGAACTTCCTGTAAATTATCTTCTACCATAATTACCTACCAAACATCTTTCCCATCCAACCTGAACCCTGGTCTTGTTGTTGGTTGTAGTTCAGACTATCAGTCATATTTAAACTTGAGAAAATCTTCTTACTTTCCATGCCATTAATACTACGAGTGTAACATGAGAACACTGCCCTAATAACCATATTGCTTACTGATGACATACGAGCAGAATCAGGAGTGCCTTTGTTCTCATAACACTTATTAGCATGGCCAAGTCCTCTAGGAACAAAACCAAATCTTTCAAGATTACATACAAACTCTTTTCCGATATCTTCAATAACGGATTCCATTAAGTAACCTAGTTGTACTGGAGTGATAATGGCCATTGTACTATTGTTGTTCATTATTCCTGTAACATAAGATATTATAAAACCCCTACACTCATCGTTAACCAATGGGGACTCAGAAGGATTCATAACCCACAGTCCTTTTTCCTTATCATAGAACTCTCCCTTTAGGGAATGATTAAGGTTATCTACAATAGAACTTGGATCTATCTGTCCAACAATATTAGAGATAGAACCCTCTGGGGTATACATAGGCATTTGTTGTTCTTGATAATCTTGGTTAGGTTGTTCCATATTAATTAACTGACAATAGGAGCATTAGAAATTGCTGGTGCTAAAACTTCAGCAACTTGTTTTAGTGTTGCAGCTACTTCCTTTAATCCATTGTATTGAATATAAGAGGCAATAAAAACTATCATAATAAATATTGTAATCTGAATAAAATCTTTATATTTTTCCCAAAAACTATTCAGTGTAAATCTTTTTTTAGCATTCTGTTCATTATCAAACTTCCATGCAGTAGCATCTTGATTTATACATTTTAAATTAATAACTGGAACTTTCTTTGTTTCTCCATTTGCACTAGGAACTTCCGTATCTATATATCCAAAGCTCTCTGGAAGAATAGGTTCAAAATCATCCATGCCTTTTTGTAATAAGAATAGCTCACGATTATATCCAACTAAGAATCTAGATGCTGGAGGAGGAAGTTCAACAACACCAATACCCTTTCTCTTTAATCTAAAAGTTACTATACCACCAACAGCCTGAGACTTAAAGTATCCGCCAACTCCACGAATGATATCCCTTGTCTTATTATCTGAACGTGGAATAAAGATTGTAACAGGAATATTAAATGCTTGGTTTTCTTTTCTTTTCTTTGCAAAAAATAATAGACCAGCAATTACAACAACTCCTCCAACTAACCAAAAAATTAAACCAATTAAACCACTGACTGTTTCAGCTATTACCATATTTCCTACTGCCATTCAAAATTAATAGTATAGTTCAGTTTATATATATATACTAAAAAGATAACAATATATATAAAGAATAAATGTTACATCTATTGTATGGCAATTAAAAGAAATCCTGAAACTGGAAAGTATTATATTGCTCCGTCTCCACCATCTTTCTATCAACCTAAAAAACCTTCTAGTGGTTCTAGCGGTGGAGAACAATCCACTTACAACCCAGAAACTGGAGTGAATGTAGATACAGGAACAGGACAAACTTGGACAGGTGGAGGCTCAACTTCTACATACTCAGGTTCTAATCAACCAAGCCAAACTTCTGAAGTAATAAGAGAAGGTCTTCCTGTCTCAACTCAAAGAATTCAAGCTGGAGATGTTCCCATTAAAAATATTCAAAGGACTGGAAGGATAGCACCACCACCAAAGCCAACAATACAAACAGCCAACACTTTTGGGAATATAAACAGATATCAAGATAAATATATAGAATCATTAACAACAAAGACAAGTACACAACCGGAAGTAAAAGCATATGGAGGAGTAACCTTGCCTTATGGACAAAAAGATGTAACATGGTTTGAGCCTCAATTTGGAACAGTTACTCAAGAAAACCCTATGGGAATAAAAGAAGTTTCATTAATAAAAACATTAAAAGAACAAGAGATAATTAATCCAAATATTTCTAAGCCAACAGATGTATTAATAGATAAAGCATCAGATAAACTTTCCACAAAAATTATTAAAGAAGAAACAATAATCTCTCAAAAAGTAATTGATGATTCTGTTTCTAAAATTCAATCTAAGATAGACAGTGGAGAAATATCATTGAAAGAAGGAAAGGCCGCTATTAAAAGAATACAAGATACCGAGAATAAAAAATTAAATTCAAAAGTAAGATTAAGGTTTAATGAGGAAATTGGAGATGTATTATCTAGAAAAGAATTTAAAGCAAATATTGGAGCATCAGAAAAATTCAGAGATACATTCAAGACTTCATTTAGTCCAGAATTTAAAACACAAAGCAATATTGGTAAGGCTGAATTAGGTGCTGATATTATTGCAGGTGCAATTTCTGGAGTAGCACCACCAATAGGTATAGCTTACTTCGGAGGGAAAACAATTTACAAGGCAGCAAAGGGGGCTGGTAAAGATACTATTATAGTTGATGAACAATTTAGAGACATAGGGAGAATATCATCCAAAGAAACAACTGAGGCAGCTTTTAGTTCTTTATTTGCTGTAACAGGTGGGATAGGTTATACTTCAAAAATAGGATCTCAAATAACTGCATTAAGAAGGGCTGAATTAATTTCTAAACCTTGGATACTTACTTCTAAAGAATTGTCTAAGAAGGGAGATATAACTTTAGTAAGTATTAAGGGAAGCAAGGCTATTGGTGGAGCTTCTGCAGAAGCTGGAGCTACTTTTCCAATTAAAGTAGGGAAGAAGGGAGTATTCAATATATTAGGAGGAAAGGGACAAGTTGATTTAAGAGTTCTAGATTTTAATTTACAGGGAGTCGCTTCTCCTGGTAAAGATATATTAAAGAGTTCTGTTAGGTATTCATCTTTTGGAAGAGGTGCTGTTAGCGGTGGAAATTTAATAGACGATTTCGGAAATGTACTTTCTGGTAATAAATATTTTGTTACACAAGGAGAGGGATATGTAACACCAGATATGTGGCAGAATGTTAAGATTACTAAAACAAGATCTAAGTTTTGGTCTGAGATGTTAGGAAGACCTTTTGGAGATACTAATATTGAAGGTACTTTTGTAGGGGACAAAGTTTCTCTTTTCGATTTTGGTGGAGTTTCTAGAAAGGTTGGAGAAAAAACCTTATTTACTGGTGGTAGAATTACAGGAGCTAAATTGAATCTAAAGACTTTTGGTGTTTCTGGAAAGTTTACACCAGAATTTTGGGGATCAACTTTATCTAAGGGTGGAGATGATATTGCATATAAGGGATATAGTTCTTTCTCTGGCAAAGGTGGAGCTAAATCTTCTACACAATTTCTTAAAGATATGTGGACTCCATCACAAACAACTGTTTCAAAACAAGTATCAAAAACTATTCCAATTACAAAAACTATTGGTGAACAATTTGGAGGCTCAACATTCGGAGCTAGTCAGAACTTAGCTGGGCAGTTATTAGAAGTAGCTCCATCATTAGTTCCACAGTCACTTACATTAACAGGATTAGCAGTGAAAGATGTAGTAAAAATAAAAGATTCTACAAAACCTATTGTAATTCCAAAAATAGATACAGGAATAAAAGGATCAACAAAACCTGTTTCTGATGTGTTCTCTATAACTTCATCTGTTGTTTCTTCAAAAACAGGACAAGATTTTATATCTTCAACGAAACAAAGTTCTGCTACAAAACAAGTTATTAGTCAGACTACACAGCCACAATTAATTTCTACATTTCCATTAACATCATTATCTAGTAGTTCTGGTGGAATTGGTTTTCAATTTAACTTTGTTAATTGGGGTCGTAGTAATGATTTTATTGGAGGAAAAGTATCAACAGCTAAAAGTTACATTCCTCAGGTTAAAAGTAGTGGCAAGTGGAAGACTGTTGGTAAAAGAATGGATAGGCAATCTGCTTTATCAAGAGCAAGTAGGGGAGCTGATTTAAGTACAAGTAGAGGAATGAGAATAAAGCCATCTAACAAAAAACCTCAAATTACAGGTATAAGTGGATGGGGAGTTAGGGAATATAAATTTAGAAATTATAAAATATCTAATGGTAAAAGAACTCCACTACCTAAAGGTAGCTACATAGAAAGAAAGAATTTTGTAGGAGATACGAGAACAGAAATTTCAGGTTTAAACATTGCAAAACTAAGTAAAAAGATGAGTTGGAATGCTACAACAAAGAAGTCTAAAAAGAAAAACAATATAAATAACAAATCTCAATGGTTAGTATAATGGCAAGACCAAAAAAATTACCAACAAAAGTAGTAAGAATTAATACGGATATATTAATTAAAGAAAGAAACAAAGCTAAGCAGAAGGGAATGTCTTTGCCAGATTATCTAAGCTGGAGGTTAAGCCAGTGATAGGTAAGAAAGGACAGACTGCACCAGTAGCTGGATTGGTCTTTATAGTTATGATAGCATCATTTGCAATATTTTTATTAATAGTTGGTTTTATTGGAAATCTATTAGGGACAGAGATGCAAGAAAAGATGGGTATAACTGATGAAATAAATAAATCCTTTCAAACAACAATAACAACCTCAACTGTTACAATTAATACCTTATGGTATATAATGTTTGCTGGATTACTTTTGGGTTTAATTGTTCAAGCCATGATGGCAGCACAGTATCCAAAAGTAATGCTTCCGATATTTTTACTTACATTAATAATTACTGTTATTATTGCAATAGTATTATCTAATGCCTATGTTGAAATATACAATCAAGCTGAATTAGCAAGTGCAAGTGTATGGCAAGGTGGTATATATTTCATAATGACAAAGCTTCCATATTTGGCAGTGATAATTGGGTTGTTATCCATGATAATAATATTCACTAGGGATGGTTCTGTTGGTGGTGGCGGAGGAATAATTAATTAAGATGAAATGTAAAAAAAATAAAGAACTAAAGATTGGAACAAAGATTGAGATGGAACACGCAAAATTATTTCCTAAAAATCTTCAGAATAGCATGGCTAAGAGAATAGCTGCAGATCATATTAAAGAATTCCCATGTTATTATTCAAAAGGTTTAATCCCACTAGAAAGGAAATTAAGGAGGAAAAATGAAAAATAACAAGCCCTCACGAAGCTTCTCAGCTATTATTATTATGGTGGATGTACCCTTTGATGGAGTAAAAATATGATAAATAAAATATTAATAGTTATGCTTGGTGTAATCCTTATTGCAATTGGATGGACAAGTTCTTGTGCTTATGATCAATATCAAGATGAAAATTCAGAAATGTCAAACACTGTATTAGAATATAATGAATGCAATGATTTGAATTTAAAAGATACTTCTAATTGTTTAAGGGAATATGTTAGTGGTTTTTATAATTATACAGTAAGAAGTGATGAGATAAGAAATATAGATGACATAAAAGAAAATGGTGGAGATTGTTATGATTACAACAAACTATATGAAAGACTTGGAAAAGAATTAGGATTTGATACATTTAGTTTTAGAATAAAAATAGGTGAAGGGTATCACAGAATTGCAATTATATCCGATGAAACTGGATATTGTCTATTGGATCAATTAGCTAAAGTAAAATGTTTTAGGAGAGATTTAAATGAATAAAAAAATATTTATATTTATATTCTTAGGAATATTTATGATTAATTTCACTTGTGCTTGGAGTGAAAATAGTTTTAATAATAGTTTGACTTCTGAAAACTTAACTTATACTGATAATGAAAACTTTACTAGATGGTTAAGTGTTAATGAAAATACTATTGTTACTAATGGCTATTTGAATTTGAGTGGATATTTTGCTTATCAAAACTTCACACAAGCGTCTGATGGAAACTTCACATATCCATGGGTAAACACAAGTCTACCTGGAGCAATAGAAAACCATATTGAAGATTGGAGCGATGTATCTATTATTTGGGTTCTGAGGGAGACTTGGTTATATTATGATCCAGATCTTCCTGGATTCAGCACTCTTCTTTTTATAAATAATGGAGAAGAGGGATATATAATTACAGACTCCACAAATAATTATACCCTTATAAATTATTCAACTAACAATACAACGAATACTTATATACATATAAACAACACAAAAGTATGGAACCAAACAGGAGAACTAAACTCAACAAACTCACCACAAAAAACCTCAAACCTAGCATCAACAATAAACAACTACATCTCAACAACTACAGCAGTAGCAGGATATTATCTAATTCCCTTTATATTTCACTCCGACACAGCTGGAATATTAGAATACTTATCATTAGTATTCAATAACAACGGACTAACAGAAAACTCTCAGACTTATCCTACTACTTCCCTAGAATCAAAAACACAAACATTCACAGCCAATGTAACATATGATGATGATAGGTATACTGTAGGAACAGGAATACTACACTTTAATGGAGATAGCTATATTGGAACAAACACAAGAACGGGAAGTGAGTCAATATTTTCAGCAGATGCTATAATGCCACAATTAACAACAGAAACTAATTATACTTCCTACTGGACAATAAGTTTAACTGACATAATAGATACAACAGATTATAACTTGACTTCACACAACACAACTGTTTCAATAGTAAATTTTGGGTTATGTAATGCCACTAATAATGTTTCATTTTGGAATTTTACTGTTCTTAATGAATCTAATAATGTAGAAATAAATTCCTCATTTAAAGGAACTTTTACTATTAAGATAACTGGGTCTACTGCTACAAATGAATTTAACTTCTCCGATACCACCGGAACTAATTCTACTTTTGATTTCTGTATAAGTCCTGGAGATGAAAGCTACACAATAGATACCAACATACAATTAAGTCAATCTGGTTTTGTTGATAAGTTTTATAATTATGAAGAAGTAGTTGTTACAAACGCAACAAGAGAAGATAGTCTTTACATGTTAGCTACAGGAGATTCAACCTCTTTTATAATTCATACTGTATATGTAGATTCTTCTGATGTTTCTGGTGCTGAGGTTAGGGTACAAAGATATTATCCAGGAACAAGTGAATGGTTAACTACTGAAATATTAACTACAAACAGTGTTGGAACAACAGTTGGACATCTATTATCAGAAGATGCAGACTATAAATTTTTAGTATATAAAAATGGTATAAGTATTCACAACTCATCTTCTACCAAAATAACATGCACAGTAGCTCCATGCACAGTTACCTTAGTTATACCGATAGATGTTCCAACTGGTACTGAATTACTTGGTGATTTAACATCTACCTTAGTATATAATAATGCAACAAGTAAATTTACATATACTTATTCTGATACATCCGGAGATTTTTCAAGTGCTAGATTATATGTAAATCTTATATATCCATCAAATGCTACAAACATAATATCTTGCAATGAAACAAAAACTACTACATCTGGAGTTATCGTCTGTGATATAAGTGCTGGAGTAAATGGAACATATCAGGCAAATGGATATATAACAAGAGATATTTCTGAGGTTTTAGATAAAAGAATTACTGCTTCATTTGGAAGAAATATTTATAATGCAATGGGATTAGATGGTGTTTTATGGGGTTTCTTTATTCTTATTGCTATAGTTATGATGGGTGTAACTAGGCCAAGTCTAGCTATTGTATTTGGAGCAGTTGGTTTTATTGCATTAGCTCTTTTACAAATAATAAATATAGGGGCATTATCTATTATTGGTATTTCAGCAGTTGCAATAATATTATTAATGAGGATAGGTAGAGAATGATTAGTAAAAAGGGATCAACATTAATTTTAAGAGATATGGTTTTTATGATGATGATGGTAAGTGGTATTTTTGTTTTATCTGGAATTTTTATTAGCGATATGGCTAACAATTATGATAATACCAATATGTCTGATGAGTGGGGTTTAACTGGAACAAATGTGTTAGCAAATTCAACCTTCTATGAAGTTGGTGGAAATGTAACTGAGGTTGGAGATGGTCTTAGTACAGAGTCTACTGGTATCTGGTCTTTAATAGAAGGAGCTGGAAATACTTTGAAAGGAATAGGAACTGCATTATTTATGGTTTTAACTGCACCAAATACTATAGGAAATTTAGTTTCCGCAACATTACAAGACATGGGTGTTGCTACAGCTGTTTCCAGTATAATTAAATATTTGATAGTAATCATATTGTGGGGTGTTATAATATTCTCGATAGCATCTGCTTTCCTTCGAGGACCTAAAATATAATGGTATTATATGAACCACCAACAAATGTAACGACAGCTGTAGATATGATTACATGGGTAAATAGTACAACATCACTATGGTTATTCCAGGGGATATTAAGTACGGTATTTATAGTCTCATTAGTTTCAATGCTAAAGAATCCTTCAAATACTGCTTCTAGATCTTTTTCTGCAGCAGCATTTGTAACTATGATACTTTCAGTATTTGCACGTGTAATGAATCTAATACCGACTTACTTCATGACTATTTGGGTTGTAATGGTTGGGTTATCTGCTCTCTGGATGTATGTTGAGGGGACACAATGATATTATATATATACATAAATGACATTGGGGTAACTTATTAGTATGAAGAAGTTATTTTTAATGCTTATGTTTGGATTATTTTTTCTTAGTTTTGCTAGTGCAGAAAATATAGCTACTTCTCAGGTGAATACCGAAATTCAAATAACAAATTATTGTAAGGTTGCAACATGTACATATATGAATTTAACAAGCATAACTTCTCCCAACGGTTCAGTAGTTTACTATAATGATGCTATGACTAAAAATGTACAAGAATTTAATTACACATACAATGCTACAGAAATTGGAACATATACTTTTAAAACATGCGGAGATCCAGGGGACGTAGTAGTCTGTGATAGTGATTCATTTACTATAACTAATAATGGATCTATTACTCCAGATGGATTGCCAATATTTCAAGGTATTTTTTTATTAATAATTTTTGGAACTGCTTGTTTTCTCTTATATCTATCGTCTGCAATGAGTGAAACAGGATTTAAAATATTCTTCTTAATAACCTCTATGATATTCTTGATGTCAACAATAATAACTGGTTATATGATTTCATCTGATGGGAACGTAACGGCATCAATAAACGCTACAACACTTGCACTGATAATAGTATTAGGATCTATTCTTATTATAATGTTTGTATACATGTTAATAAGACAGACAATAAACGCACTTGATCTTTATAGAATAAAAACCGGTAGAGAATGGAAAGTTAATCCAGGCAGAAGTGTAGGTGGGTTTGATACAAGAAAAGCATATTAAAGAATGGCACATAGAGATACAAGAACAATTCGAGTAAAAAATATTTTTATTGAAGATTGTCTTGACAAAATAATTGAAATAGAAAGGAAAAATGGTAGAGATGATACGAGTTATGCTACTGCATCTAAAATTCTAAGAAACAAAATAATAGCAGTCGGATTCAAAGAGAAGTAGTTACATTTGGTTACATTTGGTTTAATATATATATAACCAAGTATAGGGTTCTTTTTTTATGTTCAGTTATAATAATGGAGAAGGGGGTTTTTAAATATGAGAAAAATAAGTATGAAGAAAAAAGGAATGTCTATTGGTGATATGTATCCAGCAGTTTTAACAATTGTTTTGGTAGGTATTGTATTAGGTGTTGGTCTTTATGTTCTTTCAACATTCGCAACTCAAATTTCTAGTGACACAACTGCACAAACAGCAGTTAATACAACTATATCTGGTTTAGCAACATTCGCTGATTGGATCGCTATTATAGTGGTTGTAATCGCAGCAGCTATAGTACTAGGTATTGTGTTGTCTTCGTTCGGACAAAGAGGAGCAGGTATTTAATTACATAACAATGGAAAACATTCAAAAAATTCAACAGAAAAAAGGAATGTCAATTGGTGATATGTATCCAGCTGTCTTAACTATAGTTTTGGTGGGTATTGTGTTGGGTGTAGGACTTTATGTCCTTTCAGCATTCCATGATCAATTAACACCTGATGTTAGTGGTACACAGGATTTAATTAATGCGTCTACAGGAACAACTACTTTAACAGATGCTGCTTTGACAGAATTTAGTTTGTCATCGATAGATACGGTTATTAATCAGACTAGCATTGCGTTTACAAACTACACCTCTACGAGTGCAGGTGTAATAACGTGGGGAGCTGATATGGTAACTGCTTCTAGTACAGATTTGCTTAACTTAACATACACTTATACATATGACAGTGCTGACTCTGCACAAAAAGCAGTGACTACAACCCTTACGGGTTTAGCAACATTCGCTGATTGGATCGCTATTATAGTGGTTGTAATCGCAGCAGCTATAGTACTAGGTATTGTGTTATCAAGTTTTGGTGGTAAAAGAAACAGAATTTAAATTTGATTTCGATTAAGAAATATAGTCACCGTTCGGTGATGGCGGAGGGCGAAACCCCCTCTTATTATACTCTAATTAAAAATAGAGGAGGAAACAATATGGGATGTAAATATAAAAAAGAAATTGAAAGAGAATGGGAAGGAAAGAGTCTTTCTGATATAAAAATTAAAACTATGCAATTACAAGCGGATAGAAATATTACAAATCTTTTAAAAAATAAAAGGTTATACAAATGAAACGAAAAAAAAACATAAAAAGATTGTTTGGATATTCTATGATAATGGGAACGACTGGATTAATTGCTGGAAAACTTCCGGTTTCGGCAAAAGTTCCAGTTCAAACAGTGGCTACAATTGGTTCTAATTTCGTATCTCCAATGTCATCAGTTACAGGTGCTGGTATTGTAGTTAAACAATTAAAAAATCTTAATCCGAAAAAAATGAAAGGGAGGTATAAATAAAATGTATAAATATAAAACTTGTTCTAAGTGTGGAAAATATAATGGAACTTCTATGAAGATGTGTTCTTCTTGTAGGGATTACGCAAAGAAAGCTATGCGAAAAATTAGAAAATAAAATGGGATTGAAAAAATTAATAAAAAAATATAAGGACTATGAGACTAAAGAATTAGAGCGGAGAACAATTAAGAAAAGAAAAATAGCTCCATATAAATATTTAGCTAATAAAAAAATTCCAGTTAAGAAAGGAAAGCCATTAAGATTAACAGCAAGGGGAATTACAAGAGCTATTGATAACCCATATAACGTTAAGTTTCCTAAAGCTAAAAAGGTTATTAAAAAACTTAGGAAAAAGTAAAACTTATTTCTATATAAGGGGTGAGTAGGTAACTTAGCCATTCATAAGTACGCCTACTCATCCAACCAATAAAGATATATCCTTGCCCCTACTTTCTTTCCAAACCTTAATTCTTTTTCTTCAGGGGTAAGTGGCCTACATTCTAATGCTTCTGATACATCCTTAATCAATCTCTTTAATGTAAACCTAACTGCACAAACAGAAACTTCTGCAAATTCAGATATTTCCGATGCTGTTAATTTTTTATTGTGGTTTTTTCTTAGTATTTGTAATATTTCCGATGATCCCATTTTGAGTATAAGTTGTTCCAAAGTCCATAGGGGAATGACACACAACACCAATTTTTTCTTCCGCATAAGCTACTGGATTAGCCTTCATTTCTTCTATGTTAGTAAATGCATAAATAAATAATAATAATAATAATATACCAGAAACTAATTGAATATATACCCCATACCTATATCTTACTTTAGCAAAGGTACTAGCTTTGCAATATTCTTCATAGGTTGGGGTTTCATAATTCATTATTCGTTAGCGATAGAAAGCAGTTCTTTCAACATTATATTGTTTTCAATAGTCATGTTATCAAGTTGTGTTCTAGATATAACAACTGGAACTTCCCTATATTGTATTTCTTGTTTTACTGATTCTTCAGGTTTCTTAGATAAAACTTCTGTATGTTTTATTTCTCCTGGTGACTCACCCTCCTCTGGTGCTTTCACCGGCTTAGACTTTGCAATATTTTTAGTTTTATTTTTAAATATTTCCATGTGTACCTCCTTATAATTTTTAATTTTCTTCACGAATTTCTTTTAAGTTTCTTTTGTTTATTAAAAAAACATAAACTGCACAAATCAGAGAAATTACTGCTCCGAACAAAAGTGCAAAAGATAATATTATTGTTGTGTTCATTTTTTATTTTTAGTTAATTTAGTTGTTTCTTCTTTCGGTCTCATAAATTTATATGGATCTTCTAGCCCTGAACCAAACCCAAAATCTTGTGGGGATTTTTTCTTTGGAGTTCTAGCTTCGGCATCTAGCTTTGCTTTTTGAATTCCTTCCTCGACAACCTCTTTGAACATTTGTTTCATATATGCCTCTCTCCTAATAGGCTTAGCATTTTGTTCAACCATATCTAAAAACTCTTTTCTTTCTTTTATTTCAGCAGACTTCTTTTTGACAGAGGTCAATATATTGGAAAGAAAACTCATTCTAACTTCTCCTTGAATCCACACCTAATACATATCCTATGGTCTTTAGTTGTTCTAACTTGAGTAGAATTACATTTTTTACACCTTGGCCCTTTATCATCACCCATTACATATATGTATATGCTTTAGTTTATATATATATTGATGTTCGAATAATTTAGAGTATATATATAAACCAAGATTTGTTATATGTTTGGTTAAATATATAACCAAATGGGAAAAAGATTACATATTACGTTATTATTATTAGGTTTGCTTCTAGTTAGCTTTGTATCTTCACAGGGTCTTATAACGGAGGGAAGCACTGATGTAAACGTGTATACGGGAAATTTAACTAACTTGTCAGAACTTCAGGACACAAATATACCAACCCCAACAGATCAAGATATATTAACATATGATTCTGGAACAGCCTTATGGATTTCACAAGCTGCATCAACATTTAGTAAATGGATAATAAATACCACAAACGGATTCTTTTATACTACTGGTGGAGATACTCTATTCTTTAATGATACTTTGCTTAATGATACTATTGATAGCCGGGCCGTAACGAGTGAAACTGATCCAATATATACATCAGACAACTCATCAATAGCAAGAATAGGAGACTGTCCCTCTGGACAACTTATACAAAATATAACAACTGGTGGTGTAGAATGTTCTGCTGCTGGAGCTGGTGATATTACAAGTGTTCAAGGAGATGATATTTATATTTATAATGGTAGCAACTCTGGAGATGTTGTTTTAGTTTTAAACGAAACTAAGTTAAATATAACAATAGACGCAAGAGATTCTGATACAACCTACACAGCTGGTTCAAATCTAACTTTAACTGGAACAACATTTGCATTAAATACTTCTTCAGTTATAACTTGGCTAGATGGATTATACGCAGGAATTGGAACAATCTTTGACGGAACATG
Organism: uncultured Methanosarcinales archaeon; assembly: GCA_964479425.1. GTDB lineage: Archaea > Nanobdellota > Nanobdellia > Woesearchaeales > CAYSVS01 > CAYSVS01. The sequence continues at coordinate 18,424 of CAYZMD010000007.1, forward strand.
GGCAAGTCTAACTGGAAAGCCAACACTTCTTTCAAACTTCACTGATGACTTGGGGGATAGGGGTTATACTTCTTTATCAAATTTTACAAATGATCCTGGATATATAACCGGCTATAATGAAACCGACCCATTATGGACAGCTAATCAATCTTTTTATTCTACTACTTCAGACATATTAGTATTTGGATATTATAACTCAAGTGATTTTGTTATTACAGATTACTTTACTAAATCAGATGTATTAGCATTTGGATATTACAACTCAAGTGACTTCTCTATTGGAGACTATTCTACTACTTCAGCTGCTAATCTATTATATGCTCCAATAAACTATGGAGATGATTGGAATAAAACTTATGCAGATACACTTTATGCAGCAATAGGTACGGAGGAAAATTCCTCATTTAATCAATCATTAACAGACTCACTTTATTATTCCATAACAAATCCATCTGGATTTTATAATAGCTCTGACTTTAGCATTAGTGATTACTTTACAGCTGCAGAAGTTTTAGCATTTAATTATTATAATTCAAGTGATTTTAATATAACAGATTACTTTACAGCTGCAGAAGTTTTAGGATTTAACTATTATAATTCAACTGACTTTAGTATTGGAGATTATTATACATCAACTCAAATAGATAACTTTGCATACTATAACTTAACAGATTTCGATATTTCTAATTATTATAACTCAACTCAAACAGATACAGCAATAGAAAACGCAAACACTTCAGTAGTTAATTGGGTTGATGAATTCTTTCCAAGAATAAGTGAGTTAGTTGGATTAATAGGAAATTGGAGTGCAGATAAAGGAGATTATTCAACAACAGTAGAAGCGGATGCTTCATATTATGCAATTGGAAATCCTTCTGGATTTTATAACTCTACAGACTTTATTATCACAGATTATTACTTGGCATCTAATCCAGCAAACTATTGGAATGATACATTTGCTACTTTTAACAAAACCTATGGAGATACATTATATGCTCCAATAAATTATGGGGATGATTGGAATAAAACTTATGCAGATACTTTATATGCAATCTTAGGATACGGTGACGATTGGAATAAAACTTATGCAGATACATTATACTCTGACATCACCGAGCCTATTGCTTTATCCCTTGGGAATTGGTCTGCAGACAAATCAGACTACTCAACAACTACTGAAGTTATTGCTTTTGGATATTATAATTCTTCAGACTTTGTGATTACAGATTACTTTACCAAGTCTGATGTTCTTGGATTTAATTATTATAATGCAACTGATTTTAGCATAGGAGATTATTATACTTCAAATCAAATTGATACCTTTGCATATTACAATGCTAGTGATTTTAATATAGCTGATTACTTTACAGCTACACAAATATTAGGATTTAATTATTACAACTCAACTGATTTTGTAATTACTGATTATTACACAAAAGCAGATATAAATGACTTTGGTTATTACAATGCTAGTGATTTTGATATAGCAAATTATTACACTTCATCGCAGATAGATGGATTTAGTTATTATAACTCCACAGACTTTAGCATTTCAGATTATTCAACAACAACTCAAGCAGATGGTTTATATTATTCTATTACTAATCCTTCTGGATTCTATAACTCAACAGACTTTAGCATTAGTGATTACTTTACTTCTTTACAAGTATTAGGATTTAATTATTACAATGCTAGTGACTTCTCTATTGCAGATTACTCAACAACTACAGCTGCTAGTTTATTATATGCTCCAATAAACTATGGAGATGATTGGAATAAAACTTATGCAGATACCTTATATCAACCAACTGGAAGTTATTTAACCTCAGAAAGTGATCCACTATGGACAGCTAATCAATCTTTTTACTCTACAAAAACTATAGCTGATGGTTTATATTATTCTATTAATAACCCAAGTGGATTTTATAATAGCTCTGACTTCAGTATTGGAGATTATTCAACAACAACTCAAGCAGCTACTTTATATTATTCTATTACTAATCCTTTTGGATTTTATAATAGCTCTGACTTCTTAATAACTAATTATTATACCTCCTCACAAATTGATGGGTTTGGTTATTACAATACTAGTGATTTTAGTATAGCTGATTACTCAACTAAAGCTGTAGCTGATACTTTATACTCACCAATTAATTATGGTGATGATTGGAATAAAACTTATGCAGATACTTTATATGCAGACATAGGAGTTACAACTACAATTACTTTACCTGCTGAAAATATAACAAGTGGGAGTTTCGGAACTGGTGATTATGTGTTTGATGGAAATGTTACAGCTGAAAAGATAATTTTTGAAAATGATGCTACACACTATATAGAAGATAATTCAACATGCATTCTAATTAAAGGAACTTCTAGTACGCTAGAAATTTGCTAAAGATGGATTTAAACAAAATATCAAAAATGAGTAATGAAACAAGAATAAAGATGAGTATAGCAAGGATAGGTAAAAAACATTCTTTAGAAACATTAAGAAAGATGGTAGATGTTAGAATGAAGAATGGGAGCTATAAACAATCTAAGGAAAAGAAAGAACAAAAAAGTAAAGCCTTACTTTTATTTTGGAAAGATAATGATAAAAGAAAAAAGGAATATAGTAAAATGTTAAGTTGTAAAAAACATCCAATGTATAATAAGATAGTTTCAGAAGAAACAATACAAAAAAGAAAAGATACTATTAGAAAGAATGGAGGAATGCCTACTCCTTGGAATAGGGGGGTTAAAATGTCAAAAGAAGTAAAGTTAAAAATAAGCAAAACTAAAACGGGTAGTATATACCCAAATAGAATAATGTTTGATATTAAAGATATAAATAAAATGAAAGGTCTTTATTTATCTGGCGAATCTATATCAAAAATATCAAATTTATATTTATGTGACCCATGTGTTATAACTAGGATACTAAAAGAAGAAAATATAAAAATTACTGGGATGAAAGGAAGAAAACAAACACCAAGTGCAATTAAAAAAATGAAAGAATCTAGAAAGGGAAGGGTTCTTCCTATAAAGAATACTTCTATTGAAATTAAAATACAAGATTTTTTAACTCTTTTAAAACTAGATTTTTTAACACATAAATATATGAATATAAAACATGGTTATCAATGTGATATATTTATTCCAAAACAAATTAAAATTTATGAAAATGGTAATATTTTAGGAATTAATCAGAAGACTATTATTGAATGTGATGGAGATTATTGGCATGGTTGTAAAGATTATATAATTTTAAGAAATTCAATTATAACAGATAAGCAACAAAAACAAATTATAAAAGATAATATAAGAACACAAGAATTAGAAGCTGCTGGATATAAAGTAATAAGATTATGGGAACATGAAATAAAAGAAATGGAATTGAATGATTTAAAAATAAAACTGGAGATATGCTAATGGATAAGAAACAAACACTCCTGTCAATGATTGCTTTTGTTGGAATCTTCCTATTGGTAATGGGATTATTTTTTGGTGGATCTAATAATTTTGCTAGTGCTGATGATGTTAAAGAAAAAATAAAAGATAAAGATTACATTGATTCAATTAGAACAGATGATTCAATTAACAAGACTGGTGATTTAACTAAAAGATATATAGCAAACGAAAAAGAATTAAAGATTGAAAATGATGGAGAACTATTAGTAAATTTAAAATTACTAACTCCATATGAAAATAAGATAAGTTCAAGTGGTAATGATCCAATAGTATTGTTTCAAAGTATTTATCATTCAGATAAATGGAAATTATTTGACAAGATGGATTCTTATAAGATTAATGACGATTATAAAGTAAAGAGTAAAGATTATTATTATAAATATTTAATTGAGACTGAAAAGGAAGTTTGTAATGAAGTAGTGCAGAATAATAGTTTTTCTAAAGAAAATAAAACTACAAAACAATGTTCTACTTATACCCAAAAAGATTGGGTTAAATTTAATAATGCTAAAGATTTGCCACAAGGTTCTATATTTGGAGTATTTACAAATAATTTAGTTGAAGGAGAACATATTGAAGTTGTTTATGGTATCGAAGGTTTTGATATTTATGAATGGGCAAGTTATTTGGTGACAGATTTAGTTTCTTATTATAAAATGGATGAAAGTTCTGGAGTTGTAGTAGATAATTTAGGAGATTATAATGGAACAAATGACGGAGCAACTCGTGGAATTACAGGAAAAATTAACAATGCTTTTGATTTTACTGCTACTAATACAGATGATATTATTCTACCATCTGGAATATTTAGTTTTATGACATCATCCGATTTTACTTTTTCAACATGGATTAAAACTGACAATTCAGCAGACCAAGGTATAATTAACGCTAGAGGAGATGCTAATGCTTATCTTGATATTGGTAGAAATACAAATGAAAAGGTATCACTTACTATATATGATGGAAGCCCTGCTATAGCAGCAACTTCAACTACAAGTGTTACAGATGGTGATTGGCATTTTATAGTTGGAACTCATGACGGAACAAATATAAGAATTTATGTAGATGGAGACTTGGAAGATACAACTGCACAAGGTAGACCATCATCAAGATCAACAACAGAAAACTTTATTGGTACAAGTGTTGGATATTATATGGATGGGCTGATAGATGAAGTAGGAATATTTAGTAAAGCATTAAATCAAACAGAAATTACAGATTTATATAATAATGGAAATGGTTTGACTTATCCCTTTGAAATAACAAACTGTCAATTCTCAGGCTACGTACTAGACGCAGCAGACAACGCCCTAGAAAGTGCAAACGTAACAATAACAAATCAATACAACCAAAGCGAATGGTACAACGCAACAACAGATTCAAACGGACTATACGCAATCAATATAACTAACTCAA
>CAYZMD010000008.1:0-22414 GCA_964479425.1 uncultured Methanosarcinales archaeon
AAGATGGGAAGCAGGTAATTATACTCAAAGTGATTATGTTACTTGTAAAGAATGTATCCCTGTAACTTTAAGAATTAATGAGTCTATTATTATTGATAATAAGAATATAGTATTGAATAAAATTGAATCAGATTCAATAAATTTAACTATTGAAGGGAGCAATGTAAGTTTTTCTTCGATGCAACAAATGAGTGTAAGTGGTATTGATATAAAGAATCTTGGAACAAAAAGTAATAGAGCAGTTATTGAAATAAATTGTGAAATTTAAAATGATTAAAAAAAAGGGGTGTATGATTTTATTAGTTTTGTTTTTGGTACTTTTAAGTATAGTTACAGCTGAAATAGATTCTTTTCAAATAGATGGTAGAGAAATACCTATTTTACGAACTCCAGACAAGAAACCAATGATTCATGTTTCTTTTGAGGAACCATCTAAAATTGTTGGAGTAAGTTTATATAAGCCAGAGACAACTGACTTAATTCCTGTAGCTATTTTTGCAGATGATTTTAATCAAACATTTAGATTTACACCTGAAAATGTTCTTGATATTGGTTTTTATGGGCTTGAGATAAACGCTACGGATATGTTAGGAAATGCTCCTGCTACAGGTCAACCAGCTTACGCCGTTCTATTAGAAATATTACCTTTAGATATTGAGTTGATAAATCCAAGACATGGAATTGCAATATCAGACCCTTTTGATATTAATATTTCAACAGACATAGAGGCAAATTGTAGATGGAGTGCTGCTGTTGATTCAAGCTATACAAGTTTTATATCGACAGAATTCTCAGTAACTGGTAGTACCTTACATACACAAAAAGATATAACAAACATTATACCAGGCTATATATTTCATGTGTTTTGCAATGATACTTTTGGTATAGTATCTAATAAAGACTTTCCCATTTCAATGAATACTGCCAAACCTATAATAACTGCTGCTTATGCAGATCCAAACCCTATCCTTGGTGAGCCAGGATATACACTTTTAAAAGTAACCACAGACGTTCCAACTCTATGTAAATATAGCTCTTTAACACAAGTTTATGAAGATATGGAAGGACAATTCTTGCCGTGGGATCAAGCTAACACAACAACTTTTTCTATTAACCATATTGTCAACAGAAGTAAGACTGAAGATAAAAAAAGTTATAATTATTTTGTTGTTTGTGAAAATTTAGGATCTACAAAAAGTAAAAAATCAGATATATCATTTAGTGTTGATTTGGATGCTCCATTAACAATAGATGTTCATACTCCTAGATATTTTTATAATAATAATAATATTTATTTAAATTTGTCCACCAATAGAAAGGCATTTTGTGTATATAACGATGAAAAAAACATGTTTAATGAAGGAATTGCTTATACATATACTCACCTTAAAAGACTAAATATAGTAAATATTGGTACATATAGTTATGATGTTAAATGTAGTAGTCCTGGCAAAGATAATAGTATATTCGAAAATACTGCACATATTGATATTACTTATGATAATTCTCTTCCTCAAATGATTTCTATTGATGATAACAATATAACTTGTCCAGATAGTGATGGCGATTATAGGTTTTCTGCAGAATTTGAAGCAGAAGACAATGAATCAGGCATTAAAGAATATATTTATCATGTTAGAGAAGGAAAAACGTATTCTTCAAGATTAATAGTTAATTATACGCGAACAACAAAGGATAGGATAAATATTGATGAAGATTATAAAGGTGATGATCTTAATCTTACTGTTAATAAAAAATATTATTTCTTTGTTAAGGCAGTAAATAATGTTGGACAAGAAAGTAAAGAAATGATTAGTGATGGTATTGAAGCAAAAATTTTAACGCAAGATATTTGTAAAGAAAAAAATCCACCAAGAATTACAACAATAATAAGAAATGTTAATGAAGGTGCTAATATTACTTTAATTTGTAAGGATGTTGAGGGTAAAGAAGGAAAACCCCCTTCAGGATGTAATAAAAATGAATTTTATTATGGAAGTGCTTTAACAAAAAGTTCTTGTTTCTCTAAAGATAAAAAATATGACGGAACTTTTTTAATTGATAGAAATTCTTGGATTTGTTATACTATTGGAGATTTTGCAGAGAATGTTTTTAAAGGTTCAAGATACATAAATTTATCCAAATTATCTGGAGATTCTGATTCTGATAGTATTCCTGATTTTAGAGATAATTGTCCATCAATTTCTAATCCTCTTCAGGAAGATTCTGATGATGATGGAATAGGCGATATATGCGAACCTGCATCTAGAGAAGGTTGTATTTTAGACGCTGATATGGATGGTTATGGGCTTGGTTGTAATAATGGACCTGACTGTGATGATACTAATATTTTTATACATACTGGCTGTGCAAGTGGATGTACACAGGATAGTGATGGCGATTCGTATGGTATGGATTGTATAAAAGGACCTGATTGTGACGACACTAATCCCTCAAAACATAATACTTGTACAAATGGTTGCATACAAGATAATGACGGTGATGGTTACGGCATGGGTTGCACTTCTGGATTAGATTGTAATGATGCTGATGCAGATATTCATAAAGAATGCACAAATGGTTGTTTACAAGATAGTGACGGTGATGGTTATGGTATAGGCTGTAGCAATGGACTTGATTGTAATGATAATGCTTATTTGTTTAATGGTAGATGTCCTGTCTCCAAATGTGATCAAGATAATGATGGTGATGGTTATGGTGTGGGTTGTGATAATGGTCCTGATTGTAATGACATGAATCCTACAATTTTTGTTGATTGTTTAAGTGGATGTGTGCAAGATTCTGATGGCGACGGATATGGACTTGATTGTACTTTAGGTTTTGATTGTAATGACCAAAATCAGGAGTTATTTGATAATTGCAATAATGGCTGTTTGCAAGATGGTGACGGCGATGGCTACGGATATAATTGTAGTAGTGGTTGGGATTGTGATGATACTAATTATTTAAAATGGGATGATTGTGTAAATAAATGTATTCAAGATACTGATGGTGATCAAAGAGGACTTGGTTGTGATATTGGTAGTGATTGTAATGACTATACTAATAAGAAAAAAATAGGTTGTTTGAGTGGTTGTACTTATGATTCAGATTGTGATGGTATGGACGATGATTGGGAAACAAAATATGGACTAGATCCAAACTCAGACGATACTTTATCTGATTCTGATGCTGATGGATATAATAATATTCAAGAGTATAGAATGGGTAGAGAACCAAATTTTAATGAAGAAAAGAATGATAGAGATAATGATGGCATGAATGATGATTGGGAAATAGAATATGGATTAAATCCTAATAAAAATGATTCTGCTCTTGATTTAGATTCTGATGGATTAACTAATTTGCAAGAATTTGAGTTGAGTGAAAAAAATTCCAATAAATGGCAAGGAAGTTTAGATCCTAAAAATAAAGATACTGATGGAGATGGGTATAGTGATTCGCGTGAAGTTAGTAGCGGAACAGATCCAACAAATTCTAGTAGTCATCCTGAACCTGTTTTAGCATTTATATTTTTTGTTTTAGGTTTATTATTTATTTTAGGTGGTGTTGGATATATTGGATATAAAAAATATGTTGAGTCTATGAGGCCTAAGTTTAAACCATCCCAAAAGGTAGGCATAGAATCTTCTATTATGAAGCCTGATGTTTCTAAAAAACCAATTATGTTTGAACAAAAACCAGAATCAGATGCACATAGAAGATTTATGGAAAGAATGCATGCAAAAGAGCAAGGGTTTAAGAAAGTATTTGGAAATTTTAAAAGCGAAAAACTACCTTTAAAATTTAAAAAAGGAGTAGAAAAATCAAAATCAAAACTAGGCAAAAGTGCTATTAAGACTGCTGCTGAAATTAAGCCTACGCGTGGAAAGAAGGCTAGCGATTTATATCGTGAAATTATAAAAGAGGAGACAAAGAAAAAATCAGTTTTTGATAGATTGAAAAATATTGTTTCACCTCAGGGTGATTTTAAAGAAATTGAAGAAATGGGAGGATCTTTAGCGCGATTAAGAGAATTAAATAAAAAAGAATCTACGTTTGATAAGTTAAATAAATTATCAAGCAAATCAGCAAAAATTAAAATAGAATATAAAAAGAAAGATTTGGAAAAATTAAACAAGATTAAAACAGGAAGGACTCCATTTCAAGAATTAGCAAGAATTAGAAAAGAGAAAGTAGATGCAATCACTAAATTACGAATGAGGCGAAAAAAATGAAGCGTGCTCAACAATCACAGATTTTTACTATTATGATGGGAATTATAGTCGTTGGAGGTATATTATTATTTGGATATTCTTCTTTTACTAAGTTGGCAGATACTGCCAAGCAAGCGACGAGTATACAATTCCAGCAAGATGTAATTAGTAAAGTAAAGGTTGCTTATGGATCTAGTTTTGGGACTGTGAAAATAAAAGATATACATTTACCTACGCCTTATACTGAAATATGTTTTGTGGATATGGTGAATGTTAAAACTAGCCTTTCTAAGCCAGCTAGTTCTGCTTCTGTCCTTTTAGAAAAATCTAGATATTTATTAATGGAGGATAGCATTATTTCTGACGTAGAAGCCAATGTCTTTTTATTTGATGAAAATAATGGCTTTGAAAGTTTTTATGTCGGCGAAGAGGATAAAAATTATATTTTGAATAAACAAAATCCTGTCATTTGTTTGAATTCTTCTTCTGGAGATATTAAAATGAGATTACAATCAGCAGGTAATGGAGTAAAAATAACAGAATAATGAAATTTATTAAAAAAGCTCAAGTTGGTGTTCAGCTTAATTGTCTCAACTGGTTTTTATCAGTTGGCACTCGAAGTAGGTCTCACTCTGCTCGAGCCTACAAAAAAGCACAAGTAGGCGTGCAATTTAATTGGATATTTGTATTAATTGCAGGCGGGATAATTTTATTATTTTTCTTTGGACTTGTAACAAAACAAAAAGAAGTTTCAGAAGTAGATTTGGCAGCAACTATTGTAACAGATTTAGATAGTATTTTTACTTCTGCAAAAGTTGCAAGAGATACGGGCGCAGTAATTCAAGTACCAAATAATGAGATGCAATTTGATTGTGATGGTTATTCTATTTTAGGGATTAAAAGAGGGCTGGATAGCAATATTGTATTTGCTCCTAAATCTTTAAAGGGAACTGAATTAATAACTTGGTCGCAACCTTTTAATTTTCCGTTTACAGTTGAAAATTTTCTATATATTACGAGTAAAGATATAAGGTATATTTTTGTGTGTGGTAATAGTGCTGCTTGTGATATTGCAGAAAAAGTTTATGAAGAAATGCCTGATAGTATGACTAAAGAAATATGTAAAGATACAGATACAGATTGTGTTGATAATTTAAAAGATGAGAATCATTATAAAGTGAGAATTGTATATTTTGGGTCAAATCCTGCGTATCAAATGGCTGGAAACTTAGGAAAGGCAGATATTAGTGCTGTTGCTTTTGAATCAATAGTCGACGGAGGATTAGAAGTTAACTATTTTAAAAAAGAGTCAAATAAATTTATGCCAGTAGATATGAGAATGAGGTATTCCATTATCCTTGCAAATAAAAATAAAGAAAATTTTGAAACAATATATGCTGCAATTTTTGCTGAAGATGTAGAATTATATAATTGTATGATGAAAAGGGCATTTAAAAGATTAAGTATTGTTTCAGAAATGGTAAAGATGAGAGGGGAGAGTATTTTTAAAGATACTAGTTGTGAATATCTTTCTTCGAAAAGTGAAACAGGATTTACTAAGTTGATTGAAGTTTCTAAAATTTGTCAAAAAACTTTTCCATCTGACGAAACGGATGAATGCAGTCCGACAAAATTGAATGGATTATTAGGTTCTGTTTTTGGAGAGACTACATTAACAACCATTGAAGGAAATAATGTTCGTTTACAAAATAAAGGTTGTCCATTATGGTATTAAAAAAAGCGCAAATACAAATTGCAGAAAATATCGGTGTTTTGGTTGTTTTTTTTATATTTTTAGTATTTGGTTTAGTTTTTTATGCTAATCTTCGTTCGGCAGCATATGTTGAAAAAATAGATGATTTTGAACAGCTACAATCTATAGCAGTATCTCAAAAGGTGTTGTATATGCCCGAATTAATATGTTTTACTGGGTTTAATATCGTAGATGATTATTGTTTTGATAGTGCTAAAATGGATGCATTTGATAAATTTTTAAATGCTAATAAAGATATAATGGAAACAAATTATTATGATTATTTTGGGAATAGCCGAATAGAGGTTCAGGAAATATTGCCTGGGAATAAGAATTGGTTGTTGTATAACAGAAGTACTAAAAGTGGCTATGAAAGAACTTATCTGCCTATTAATATTTATAATCCGACAGAAGATAGATATCATTTAGGAATATTAAAAGTGGATGTGTATCAAGATGAATAAGAAATCACAACTTGAAATTTTAGGGTTAGCAATAGTTGTAATGTTATTATCTTTTGGTCTTTTGCTTGTATTTATGTTTGTTTTGCAAGGTGAAGATGAGGAGCCAATTCAAAAGTCATTTCGTGAAAGTCAGTTGGCTAGTAATATAGTAAGTAGTATTTTAAGAACAGATTCTGGTTGCGCTCGAACAGATATGACAGAATTATTACAAGATTGTGCGACGACTAAAAGTATCTGGTGCAGTACTAAAAAACCCGATGGTAGTGGTTTTATATTTTCATCTTATTTTTCTTCGTCAGATGTAGTAGATTCTTGTAAATTTGCGTCTGCTGCTTTAAAATATCTTTTTAATTCTACTGTTGAAGAATGGAAGCAAGATTATATTTTTAAATTGTATCTGGACCCAACATATCCAGCAATTAGTTTACCTATTTCGGCAGGAAGTGGATGCCCTGGGGATCAAGAAATTCATGAACAGCCTCTACCTGCATCTTCTGGGCAAACAATATATGTTTCTTTTGCAATATGTACATAATAGCAAAGTTTATATATCAATTTTCTAATAATTAATTAAAATGAGGTGAATGCTCAATGAAGAAGGCTCAAGGAATTAGTTTAAACGTAATCATTGTTGCTGCTATTGGATTAGTTGTTCTAGTTTTATTAGTTGCAATTACTACAGGAAGAATGACTATTTTTGGTAAAAGCGTTGATGATACAACAGGCTCTGTTGGTGATATTTGTGAAGTGGGTAATTATAGAAAATGTGGTATAGCTGCTCTTGATGATACATGGGAAAAAATAGAACCAAGAACAGAATTAGGCGGAAAATGGTCTGATTGTGGAAAATTAAGTTGTTATGAAAAAAATTAGGTGAATATGATGAAAAAAAAGGCTCAAGGAATTAGTTTAGATGTTATTATTATTGCTGCTATTGGATTAGTTGTTCTAGTATTATTAGTTGCAATTACTACAGGAAGAATGACTATTTTTGGTAAATCTGTAGGTCAAACAACAGATGTTGCAAAAATAAATATTTGTAAAAAAAGTTCAGATTATATTTGTGCAAGCGATACTGCTAATTTAGGAATTATAGAATTACAAAGTCCACCTCAAGGCGGATGGTCTGATTGCAATAATAATTGCTATAAACTTGGAGAATGATGAAACACAAAAATAATTTTTTTTTATCTTTTAAAGATAGAAAAGCCCAAGGGCTAAGTTTTAATGTTATAATAACTGCGGCCATAGCATTAGTCGTGCTTATTGTTATTTTGGTTATTTTTCGAGGAAAAACAACTGCTATAACAAAAGATCTTGATTCTTGTTTTTCTAAAGGTGGAACTTGTTTACCTAATTTAGATAGCGGTGCTAAAAATGCAAAGTGTCTGGAAGAAATTTTCCCAAAAGATCTTTGCAGTCAAAAGCCTAAAGCTATGCGTTGCTGTATTTCTCTAGGATAAAGCGAAAACCTTATATATATTTTTTATTATTTATTATATATGAACAAAAGAGGCATACAATTTAATTCTGCAACGATAGCTATAATAATTTCATTTGTAATTCTTTTATTTGTTCTATTGGCTTTATACTCTTATAAAGAAGTAATGACTATAGGTGGTATTTATTAAAAAAAAAGGAATGGAAGCAGATATAACTGGACTCTTGATAATGGGAGTATTTGCATTAATTCTTTTGCTTCCTTTGGTAGGTAAATTAGGTGCCTTATTTCAAGGTGAATCTACTACTGAAACCTGTAGGCTTAGTTTAGCTGCAGTAAATAGTATGGGTGATGCTGCAAAAACTGTTTTTAGTCCTAAATGTTTTATGACTTCTAAAACTTTGCCAGAAGATAGTAAAAAGAATGATAAAAAAGAAATTCAAAAAGAAATAGCAGAAATGATTTCTAAGTGCTGGTATAGTCATCTTGAAGGAACCATTACAAAGGATACTTTGAAGAGAAGCCTTTGGGAAGATAATTGCGATGTTTGTTATAAATTTACTATTACTGACTTGAAGCAAAAATATGATGATGACGGGAAAAAGCTTGAAGATGAAAAGGACATTGATAAAATTGAAATAATTGATCAGATAATTTATTTGATGAAAGAACTAAAAGATGTTAAAGCTGAATCTGATGATTGTTATGCAGGAGCAGGTAAGTGTGTTACTGATTATCAATATGAAAAATTTAAGGATGATTTTTTAGAAGGTGTACCTGATGAGTATGAGTATGTTGAACACAAAAAATCTCCAGAATGTGGAGAAAATTTAAAGTGTATGCAAAGTAGATATTCTTGTTATAATAAAGGAGGGGTTTGTAAGGACAAACCTGATGGACAAACAAAATGTGATCCAGACTATAGAGCTTACGATAATTGGGCGTGCCCTAAAAGTGAAGGGTGTTGTGTAAAAAAAGAAAATTATTATTCATATTTTGATTATGTAACAAGAGCTAAAGGTGCAGGAAAGATAGTTATTGATGGTAAGATTGAAGCGTTTAAAGAAGATAAGGAAGTTTACGCAATTGCTTTTGTTGCAAACACCGATTCTAAGGCTAGATATTTTGCACCTGTAGGAGCAGGAGCCGTTATACTTGGTGGTGGTTTTCTTGCAATTGCTGGCGCTCCTATAAGTTTAAGTGTGGCAGGCATTGCTGTTGCTGGCGCTAAATTTACTACTGTTGCGGCTGTTTCGGGCGTTACAGCTTTAGGCGTTAGTTCTGCTACAGAAGCGGCTGTAGACTCAGTATCAAAAATTATGGGTACAGACCCTAATTATATTTATATTACAAAATATGAGGATTTAGTAAATCATTGCAATGTAAAAAATAGAGGATGATAAAATGGAATATAAAAAAGCACAATTATCTTCACTTGCAGGAAATAAGTTTATTTTGTATCTGTTGATGTTAGTTTTTTTAATAATCTTAATTGTAATAATGGTAAGCATGAAAGATAATGCTTCGTCGCTTATAGGTGGAATATTTTGAGAAAAAAAGGAATAGGTTTTACAGATCCAGTATTCATGATGTTATTAGCTGTTACGTTCTTGTTAGTTTTTTGGTTAGGGAATAGTTGGCTTCAACAACTTAAGGAAAGCCAATCAGAACTTATTGCGGGTAGTATACCTGGAGAACAAGTGGATTATAAGGAACAAGTTTTTAAAATTACAGAACAACAAAAAACATCATTTGATGATTTGATGGCGAAAATGAAGGGGAAATATACGATTCCACCTGAAGGTTGTTTTTTGAAATTTGATGAAAAAGGGTTGTATGACTTAGACGATTCAAAATTAATAATTACAAAAACAGGGAATGACATTCTTTTTAGATTTGAGAATAAAGATGGAAGTCCTATTCTATCAGATACTATTAAAGATAGAGAGCCTTGTGTTGTTCTGGGAAATAATGAGAAAGGAAGATCTATATCAGAATTATTTTATATGAAATTTATTTATCCTATTATTAAAGAGAAATATACCATATCTGCTCCGGATAAATATGTAACACATAATAGTAATTTGTTTGCTACTCATAAAGAAATTGATATTTCTGAGTATAGAGGAATTTCTATTTTTGAGAGAGAAAATAAAGCAGCAATGTTAAAAGTCGATGGTATTTCAACAGGAAGAGATATTGAATTTCCAATATTATATGCTGCAGATGAAAAACACATTTGTTTTATTCCTACAGGAGGAAGCAATGATCTTTATTGTGATGGTAAAAATTATTTGGATAGACATTGTTTCAAAAGATCAGATGTTTTGGCTGATATTAATTCTAAATTGTGTAAGGAAAAAAAGACTTTAAGCTTTGAAGAAAAGAAAAAAATAATTAATAGAAATATAGATAGGTTAAACACACAAATTAATCGCTTGAGTGATTATAGATTGGATATTCTTTGTAAGGTAAGTATTCCTATTGACTTGGCAAATAGTGATGGTAAGATAAAAATATATGATGGAAAAATATCAACATACATTGCTGATAAATTGTTGGCAACTGAGGCTATTACTGTTAAAAATATTTTTAGAAATATTAAATATGATTATTTAAAAGCTGCTACTAGTGTATATGAAAATAATAAAGAATTATTTTTAACTTCGGAAGATACTGTTATTTATTTAGTGACTTCAAAAGGAACATGGGGATGGAGTAAAGAATATCAATTTATTGATAATGTTAATCAATGTCAAAATAAAAAAACGGTAGCGGGTGTTACAGGATGAAACATAAAAAAAATAAAAAAGGTTGGTATTTTAAAAAATTAAAAAAACAAAAAAAAGCACAAGCGTTTGAAGTTTTAATTAAAGCAATAATTGTTATTACTGTTGCTGTTCTTTTGATGTTTATATTTAGAAGATTATTTGGACAACAAGATGAAGTTAGTACAGGACAAATCTCAGGGCTAACTGGAGATCATGATAATGATGGGATTAAAGATATTATTGATAAATGCCCATGTGATGCTGATAAAGAGGTAAAATGCATGCCAGCAGACGATTGTTATAATGAGATGAAAAAAGCTAAAGCAGATGCCGCCGCAGAGGCCGCCAAAAAAACAGAAGGGAAAAAATAAATGAATAAAAAAGCAGTAATGCCAGTATTTTACGGATTGATTGGGTTAGTTATTGCTGCAGTTTTGATAGTTCCATTAGCAACAGTATCTCTGCGTTTATTTGGTACTCAAAGTGGCGCAAGTGAATTAGAAGACTTTAATATTTTTATTAAAGACTTTAAGAAAATGAATTATGATGGTGGAAGGAAGTTTGTTATTGATTTTCAAGAAAAAAGTAGATTAGTATTTTTTAATAAAAAAGAAGACGCAATAAAGTTGGAATACGAAGAAGAGAATTGGGTGTTTTATAAACCTGATTCTTGTTCTGATAATTCTTGTATTTGTCTCTGTCAAAATTTTCAAAAAGAAGAAGGACTATATTTTTGTGAATCTATGTATTGTGAAAAAACTGTCAATGATTTTTTTGTAAGTCAAGTTTTTTTTGATATTAGTGGAGGATATATACATGGTTCTAAATCCGGCAAAGGATTTTATTTGTCTTTAAATAAAGAAAAAATTGCAGTTTGTCTTGATTATTGTACGATTGAAGAAATTGAAGCTAAATCTAGTTCAGAAAAGGTTGAAGATTACGTTAATCGTGATTATGATCCTCAGCCAGTAAACCCTAGTGAGTTGCCAGGATGAATAAGAAAGCGCAAAATGTAGGACTGGCAGTATTACAGGAAGCTTGGATAGATTTGGCTGTAGGTGCAATAATTCTCATCTTTTTTATCTATGCATCAATGCAATATTCCGATGGAAGTGCTTTGGCAAAACTATATATTGGAGAAGACGAACCTAGAATAATAAGTGCGTGGTATGCTGTACCAGGAAATGGTTTTTTAGTTTATCCCTCAGAATATAATTATCAGATAAAAGATAATCAACTATTCATAAATGAAGGGCCTAATGATCAAACAGAAATCATTCGAAAATTAGTTTATATTGATAAAAGCGAAGTTACGGGAACAGCTGATAAGAATCTTGTTACCAAAAAATATGGTAGTTCAGTAGAAATAAGTTCAGTAATTCCTTCAAAATATTTACAAAAATATTTAGAGCCGACTAGGACAAAGAAAAAGAATATCGATAAAATTGTAATTGTGTATGATTCTGATTCAGAAATCTTTGCTAAATCTTTGGCTGAGTTTTTTAATGATGCAAAATTATCTACTGATTTAGATAAGTTAGGTACAGCATTAAATATAGTCATAAAGAAATCAGATAAATTAAAAATAACTTACAGTAGCTTATCGGATGAAGATTTAAGATCATCAAATTTTGAATTTGCTAGAAAGGTATCTGCGGATATTTTTAAAAGAGATTTGGTAACAGAACCAATTTTTGTAGTTGCAGCAGATTATGAATATATTAAGGGAGTGAATGGAGTGCTTTTTGAATTAACTGAAGAATATTTAGGCGAGAATAAAGACATCACTAAAGACATCAGGCAGCAAGTGGGAATATCAACAGAGGAGTATTATAATGTTGTCTAAGAAAGCACAAACAGTAACAATGTATAAATCTATAATTTGGGTATTTAGGTTTATTATTATTGGTTTTTTAATTGTTACTTTTTGGATTGTTTCAACTAAACAATTATCTGTTTTTAAAGCAGTTTCTCCAGAGTTTGATGATTTTTTATATTCTCAAAGATTTGTGAATTCACCATATTGTTTTGCCGAACTTGATGAGGTTGCGCAGCGTGTTTATCCTCTTCATGTAGATATGGATAGATTTAATGATGAGCAATTTTTAAAATGTTATCCTGTTAAGGATAAGAAAGCACGTGCATATAGATTGACACTTGATGATAAAAAGATTAAATCACCTAATTGGGACGGGTCTCCCCTAAGGGAATTATCAAAAACCGTTTTTGTAAATGGTAAACGAAAAGTAATGACTATAGGTGTACAAAATGGATAAAAGAGGATTTGCAGGAGAAGCAGTTGAAATCTTTTGGTCTATTGGAATTTTAGTCATTATACTATTATTGTTTTTTTCATGCGCAGAATATAAAATAAGAAGTTATGAAACAAAAACACATGATGTTATTGATCAAATCGCATATAAAGAATATTTTAGAGAGTTTTTTAGAGAAGAGGGAAATTTTGAAGCATTGAATAAAAAAGATATAGAAACTTTGAAAACAAATTTTGATGTCTATGTTGAAAATACAAAATTGATTAAATTCGGTGAATATTGGAAGATTGTATTTGAGGGGACAGATATTCATACTATATCGAATACAAAAAAAATATGTAAAAATTCAATACCATTAACTCAGCAAAAATTACCAACTGAAGATGCGCAAGGGGTTGTTATAGCTAAACTTTTTTATTTAGATGATTGTGTAGAACATTATGATGGTGGCTTGGGGACTGAACAATGAAAAAAGGAGTAGGAACTTTATTGCTTGCGATTGCTGGACTCATTGGAGGGATTAGTGTTTTATTACTTTCTACAACATTTGCTCAGCCAGTTAATTCCGAATATATTGGAGAAAACCAGTTAGTTATTTTAGAAACCGCACAGGAAGCAGAGAACTTTTTGCTTTATCTTGATTATTCTGCAAAATTTGCATTTCAAAAATCATATAATGAATATATTGCTAATTTAACAACAGAATGTGGTTCTTTTTTAGGATATTCATTATTTAATAATCAAGATAAAGATTGTTTTCCTACAAATCCCAAAATTAGTATGATTAAAAATGTTAAAAAAAATTTACCATTATATTTAGAAAAATATCCGATGGGAAAACCTCCAAATTATTATATTGATTTTTTGACTCAAGATGATGAATATTATATGGTTGCTTATGCCGACGATGATTTGAGAATTTCTTTGGGACAAGCAGTTCATGTTCAAAAGTATTTAGGCGAGACTAAAAATAAATTAACAGGCGCTGCTACTGTAACTGTTGAGGATACTTCAAAAAGAGACATTGCAGGAATTTATGAAATAACACCAAATACAAAAGTTAAGATTTTTGATTTTCCAGATTATTTTAGTACTTTACAAAAACAAGTACAAATAATGATTTCAGATTGTTCTGGTAATAGTAATAGCGATAATTGTATTCAAGAAAAGATGTCTTATTTTAAATTTACACCTGGGTGTGATATAACTGAAAAAGATGTTTATTATGAAATTGTTCATAACTATGAACTTATACAAGATAGTTCTGATGATGATTGTGTATATTCTTTTGATTTGCCACATACATATTTAAAATTTGATGATAAGAGAATAAGTATTGAAGTTTTAGATGCAAATACAAAAACGAGATTTAAATTTCAAAACGAAGCTTTGGATGTAGAAACAAAGAAATTAAAAAAAGTAAAAGCATTTAATATTGATATAGATTATAAAACTAAAAGAGTAGATAAAATTATAGCTGATGGCGTTAATATGGGTTCTTCTTTTAAAATATATAAAAAAGACAATAAGTTAATATTCTTACCTAAAGATGAATATTTAAAATTTAAAACAAGTAGATATTCTAAAAAGTGTAAAGTTAAAAAGGATAAGTATAAAATGTGTGCAAAAGATGAACTCAAAAATAAATATAAATTTGCAATAACTTTAGCAGATATTGCTCCACCTAAAATAAGAGATGTCAAAGCATTTGCTACACCTGATGTAAAAAAGAGCATAACTATTGAGTTTAGTCCAAGTCAAGTTGCTGATTTACATCATTATGTTGTATATTATTATCCTATTGATTTTAATGTTGATGATGTTAAATTTGACAAAGTAAGCAATCGTCATTCTAATATATTGAAAAAAGAATTTCAAACAGGCGAATTAATAGAAGTTGGGGATAAAGTTCAATATCTATTAACGGATAGAATTGAAGAAAATAAACAATATAATTTAGTTGTTTCTGCTATTGATGATGCAGGTCAACAGATTGAGGATTTGTCTAGTTTGGATGTAGTTAAACCAAGTTTGATTTAATAACATAGGCATAGTAATTAACTAGTTAATCAAAGTCCTCTATACTAAAGTATAGCAAACTATTTAAAACCATGATTCTTCTTTAAAGCGGGGGTAATATTATGATTAAAATGTCACTTATCGATATGAAGGAAAAAATTATCAAAGATGCTCAGATTACTGAAGATGAAGTTAATTCTAAGGTTAAAGCCAAAATGGAACAATTAGCGGGGCTTGTCTCTGAAGAAGGAGCTTGTCACATTGTTGCTAATGAATTAGGTGTTAAATTATTTGCTCAAACTGGTGGTAGAATGCAATTAAAAAATATTCTTCCGGGCATGAGAAATTTTGAAATTGTACTTAAAGTTACTAAAAAACTTGAAGTAAGAGAATTTAATAAAGGAGATAGGCAGGGAAAAGTTGCAAACTGTTTTGTTGGTGATGAAACAGGACTGTCTAGACTTGTATTTTGGAATGATTATGTAGACAAGCTTGATTCTTTTGAAGAAGGGGATTTATTATTAATTAAAGACGGATATGTAAAAGAAAATCAAGGAAAGAATGAAATTCATCTTAATAATAATTCTGATGTTATTATTAATCCGGAAGGAGAAACAATAGGGGAATTACCTCAATTTCAACAAGAAGTTACAAGAAAAAAATTAAAAGATTTAAAGAGTGATGAATTTAATGTTGAGATTTTAGGAACTATTGTTCAAGTTTTTGAACCTAGATTTTTTGAAGTATGTCCTCAGTGCAGTAAAAGAACAAGAATGCAAGATTCGCAAAGGTTTGTTTGTGAAGAACACGGTGAAATTACACCTGCATATAGTTATGTTTTGAATGCTGTTGTTGACGATGGTAGTGATAATATGCGTATTGTCTGTTTTAGAGAGCAAGTTGATGCGTTACTTAGTAAAAGTTCTGAAGAAGTATTATACTATAAAGATAATATTGCAGAATTTGAAAGCGTAAAGCAATCTTTATTGGGAAAAATAGTAAAAATGGAAGGGCGAGTTAAGAAAAATCTAATGTTTGATAGAATTGAATTTACTGCTCAAAAAGTTGATACTAATCCTAATCCAGATAAAGAGTTAAAAGGGGCTGTTGATAATAAATAAAAAAGGAGCTATATGATGGTTGATGAAAATTTGATTTTTAAAAATAGAGATATTATTTCTATTACTGATTTTTCTTCTGATGAAATTATTTATCTATGTAAAAAAGCAGAGATGATGCAAGATTTAGAGAAAAGTGGAAGAAGATATGAACTTAGAAGTGTTTTAAAAAATAGAAAAATGGCTTATATGTTTTATGAACCAAGCACCAGAACAAAATTAAGTTTTGATACTGCCATGGGGCAGCTCGGCGGGAAAAGAGATGGTTTTTCAGGAAGTGAAGGTACTTCGGTTAAGAAAAAAGAATGTATAAGAGATACAGTAAAAATGATGGAAGCAAATCATTTTGATGTTATTGTAATGCGAAATCCTATGGATGGTTCATTGCAGTGGGCAGCAGATGTAGCACAAATACCTGTTATAAATTGTGGGGATGGAAAGAATGAACATCCAACTCAATCATTGCTAGATATTTTTACTTTGTATTCGTTTAATAATCAGAAACTTGATGGTATAAGCTTAGGCTTTGGAGGAGACTTATCTCACGGAAGGACTGTTAAATCATTAAGTTTGGCATTGTCACATTTTAAAGATATCACAATAAGATGGGCTGCAAAAGATTTTTTAGGAATGCCTCAAGATATGATTGATTTACTTGAATCAAGAGGAGTTAATGTAATTAGAGAAAATACAGTTGAAGAAGTTATGGAAAAAGTGGATTTCTATTATATGACAAGGCCTCAACTTGAAAGGATGAAGAATATTGATGAAGCAGAAATGATAAAGATAATGGATGAATATAGAATAGATTTAGAAAAAATTAAGAATTTTAAAGGAAAATTAATGCACCCCTTACCTGTAAATTCAGAAATACAGGAAATTGAATGTGGTGTATTTTTTTCATCTTGTCAAGGTTTTTATCAGCAAGCAGAGAATGGAATATTTATGAGAAAAGCGTTGTTATATGAATTGTTGACACATGAAAATTATATAAATTTTCATCCTAATTTGAGTAAAGAACTTCTTTTTGGAAATAATAGACTGAAGAGAGATATTAAAGATGAACTTAAGAGTGGTTTGTTTATAGACAATATCCCTGGTGGGGTTGTTGTTGATCATCTTAAGTTTGGAACATCTCGTGATGTTTCAGTAGCTTTCAATCTTATAGATAGAGGATTTATAAGTATTCCATCTGATCTTCCGCCAACAACTCAATTCTTGAAAGGAAAATCTTTTTTGAAGACAAATCTTAATAATCTTACAGAAAGAGAGCTTAAAAAATTAACAATTCTTTCAGAAGAGTCTACTGTAAATATTATAAAGGAAGGAAAGATTGTTGACAAATTTGTTTATCTTCTCTGTAATAACGGGAATTGTGTAACGAGGCAAGTTAATGAAGATGTTCCTCCTAAATTTTATAATGCTAATGGGATAATAAGATGTAGATATTGTAGGAAATCGTATAATATTACTAATAGTAAAATCTCTGCGGAAGAAAAGAAGGCATATCTTAATAGTTTACCTAATTGCATAGATATTATTAAACCATAAATTTAGGATATACTGCAAAATAAATTGAAAAATAGTTTAATATAGAGGACTTTGATTAACTCCTAAAATTTTAGTTTTTTAATGATTTATTTATACTCAAAGTTTGCTATATAGGGTTTGTCAAAACCGTCTATATTTAGTAATAACAAAAAACATAAATAACATTGTTCCATTTTTTATATTATGATTTGGATAACACATTTAGTATTTGGATTATTAATGGGAGTTTTGTTTAAAGATTATGTTTCTATAAATTTCATAGTTTTATTGTGTATTGTCGGATTTTCTGCTTTGCTGCCTGATATAGATACTGTAAATAGTAAAGTTGGAAGAAGAGTTAAGCCAATTAGTAAGGCTATTGAGAAAAGCTTTGGACATAGAGGAATAATGCATTCTGTTTGGGCTGCTGTTTTTTTTGCTTGGTTAGTTAGTCTTGTTGTTGCAAAAGATTATGCTCTTGCATTTTTGATAGGATATGGAAGTCATTTGTTAATAGATGGATTTACAATCATGGGAATTAATTATTTTAATCCTATATTTACTTTAAGATTACATGGTTTTATAGAAACAAAAAGTGCAGCAGAATATCTGCTGCTTTTTGTGATGTCTAGTTTTCTGCTTTATTTTTTAGTGTAGATAGTTTGAGTTGGGAATGCGAACTCTAACTTGTTCTTATTAAATTGCTTTAATATTTCTGAACTAATTTCGCTTTGTGTCTCTAATATATCACTACCTTTTTTTATGTAATATATGAATAATATTCCTAATGCGAAATCTCCAAAGCTATTGAATGAAAGCAATATTTTTTCATGTAAATTTTTGTTATTTTTGGCAATGTCTTTTAATATTTTCATAGCCTTTTTCATTTGTATTTCTGTAGTATCATAAGTTAATCCCAAATTAAGAACAACTTTTCTACTAGGTTCTTTGCTTACATTCTCAACAGGATTCTCTGTAAATTTACTGTTTGGAATTGTTACAGTTCTTCCCTCTAGTGTTTTTATTCTAGTACTTCTTAGTCCAATTTCTTGAACCATACCGTCAATACCAATAACTTTTATTCTATCTTTTAATTTGAATGGCTGGTCTGTAAATATTGTAAAACCACCGAATATATTACTAAGCGTATCTTTAGCAGCCATAGCAAAAGCGAGTCCTCCTATTCCAAGACCTGCAAGTAAAGCTCCAACATTGTATCCAGCATTGTTTAATGCTACAATAATTGCAACAATCCATATTATTGCTTTTGTGCCTTTTCTTAATATAGGTAATAATTGATCATCAAGGTCAGTTTCAGTTTTGTCTGCTAATGGTATAATATATTCTTGAAATACTGAATCAAATAATCTACTAATTAACCATGCTACATTAATTACAATTAGTCCTTGTATAAGTGTCCAGAATTTTGTTAAAAATGCTTCTGATAAAGTTAATTGGCTAACCGCAACCCATAACCCTATGATAATTAACCCCAGAACTGCTGGCTCTTCTATCATATCAACTAAAATATCATCTAGTTTTGTTTTTGTATTTTGAGTTAGTTTTTTAAAAATGGTTCCAAAAATCCAATATACTATTTTTCCAACTATTGCAAAGCCTAGCAAAATTAATAATGCAAAGCCCCACATGAATATTGTATTTCCATAAAATGTATTTCCTAACCATTCAATCATATTAATTCACCTAATTTGGCAGAATGTGGATTATTTATAAATGTTAGCAAGTAATATAATCTTTTATTTCTTTTTGTCTAGTGGAGAGATTGCTTCTTCTATTGGTATTCTTGGAATGTAAGCAATATCAGTTATTAAAAATCAGCACTGGACACACTGGACAGGTGCGCGTGAGATATATAAAGGAGTTTGACTGAATAAGTATTGCTCCCAAAGCAAAAAGCTTTGTGAAATAAGATGCGATAAGCAAGGAGGTGCTTAAAATGAATGAAAACAAAATGACGGGTAACAGACCTGAAAAAAGAATTAATGCTGGTGCTGTACAAGTTTCAGTTTGGAAAAATCAAATAATAAAAGATGGTAAAACTTCTGAATACAAAACTGTAAGTTTTGATAGGAGATACAAGGACAAAGAGGGTGAATGGAAATCAACTAATTCTTTGAGAATAAGTGATATTCCTAAAGCCGTGGCTGTTCTTAATAGAGTGTATAATTATTTGATAATCAAAGAAGAATCTCCTCAAATTGAGGAAGAAAGAATTATGTGAGGTGTTAGAAAATGACTAAAGCTATAAAAAAAGATGATTGCATATTACCTAAAGTTTTAAATACGGATTTGCCAGAGGATATTAAAATGGAACAAGAAGTTAAGGAAAGTATGAAAAAAGATGAAGTTTCTCTTTCGGATTTGCCTGGTGTTGGGCCTGCTACTGTTGAAAAATTAAATATGGTTGGCTATAATGATTTAATGAGCTTAGCTGTTGCTACTCCTGGAGAATTGATTGATGCTACTGGTATGAACCAATCATCGGCAAAAAAGATTATTGCAGCCGCAAGGGCCAACTTGGAAATGGGATTTATGTCGGGAGGAGAAGTTTTAAAAAAAAGAGAAAGAGTAGTTAGACTTTCAACGGGATCAAGAAGTTTTGATGATCTTCTTGCTGGTGGGTTTGAAACTGGAGCAATAACCGAATGTTTTGGTGAATGGGGCTCTGGAAAAACTCAAATAGGACATATTTTATCTGTTAATATACAAAAGAATGACCCCGACGCTGTTGCTGTTTATATTGATACTGAAAATACATTTAGGCCTGAGAGAATTAAACAATTAGCAGAAGGTGTAGGGCTTGATGGAGATAAAGTATTAAAGAATATTATGGTTGCAAGGGCATTTAATTCAGATCATCAAATGTTGCTTGTTGAAAAAGTAGAAGATCTAATTAAGAAGCAAGGAAAAAAGGTTGCACTTGTAGTTGTTGATTCTTTGACTGCACATTTTAGAGCAGAATTTGTTGGTAGAGGAACACTCGCTGAAAGACAACAGAAATTGAATAAGCATATGCACATGCTCTTGAAAGTTGCTGATGCTAATAATGTGTGTGTTTATGTTACAAATCAAGTAATGTCAAAGCCTGATCAATTCTTTGGAGACCCAACTGCTGCAATTGGTGGTCATATAGTAGGACATGCAAGTACTTTTAGAATTTATCTTAGAAAAGGTAAAAAGGGAAGTCGTGTTGCAAAACTTATAGATAGTCCAAATTTAGCAGAAGGAGAAGCAAGCTTTATGGTAACAGAAGGAGGATTAAAAGATTTGTGAATGCCTTTTTAGGCATTTCACAAACGATATTAATCTTTTATTTTTAGCACTCATTATCATATAATTAAGTGCTTCCTTAGCAACATTATATTTACTAGCCACATACTTTGTTGCTTTCTCAAAAGGACTTTTTTTCTTTTCTTCTACGTGTTATCTTATTTTACCACCCGTATTGTTTTTGAATTTACATTTTTCTTTGATTTTCTTCAGATAAGGCCGTTGTTAATGGCATTCCGTCTAAAGATATTTATTTTACTGGTATTTCTTCCGTTTCCAGCTTATTGTTTATTATTTTCTCACTTAGCTATTATATGTCCAGAAAATAATATATATTTGTTGTAATGGGAAACATATTGTATATACTTTTATTTGGATGTAATTAAGAATAATGCAGTGCTCTAAACAACAAAAAAGTAGAAATGAGAAAAACAAGATATTCCTAAATTATTTATTTTTTTATGTAAATTTACATATTATTTTTATTAGAGATATTATTAGTGTTTCCAAATCTTGTCTCAGAGATATACAATGCTTTTATTTCTGGTTTCCCAAGTAATTCTGAAAGTTCTTTATAAGCTTGTTTTAATTCTGTTTTATTATCTTTTTCTATATAAATTGGCATATTACTTTTATTAGAGAGATACTCAACTTCTTGAAATTTTTTTACTTCTGGTTTATTAAGTAATTCCGAAAATTCTTTACATGCTTCTTCTAATTTATTTTTATTATCAAAATCTGAAAAAGTTTTATCATGTATTTTTAAATAACGCTCAACTGGATTTTTTTTAATTAATCTTAGGTATTCTTCGACTTTAGGATTACGACAGTTATTAATATATTCTATATGTTTTTTAATATTCCTTTTCTTTTCATGATTCTCCCATGACAATTCTTGAGCAGCCCTGGATGATATTACTTCATAAACAACGTTAGATATTACGGCTGCTGTTAGTAGCATGAACAATCCTATGCCCCTTGATGCGACTTTACATAATCTTGTATATTTGGCGTACAATTTATCTACATTGTGTTCCCTTAATGTTAAAGCTTTTATTCTCATTTCTTCGTCTGTTTCTTCATTTACCATTCTATGTTAATACCTATAGAAATATTTAAATATAAGTACCTCCTTAGGGGGAACCGTTGTGATAGAAAAAGATATTTTGAAAAACATAGGATTAAATGAATCTGAAATTAAGGTATATTTGGCTCTTTTGAAAATAGGAGAATCAAAAAAAGATTCTATTGTTAAGGAATCTAGGATTTCTTCATCAAAAATTTATGATGTTACTTGGAAATTAGCAGAAAAAGGGCTTGTAAGTATTATTATTAAAAATGGAATTAAACATTTTAAAGCAGCTCCTCCTGAAACATTAATTGAAGTCGTTAATAAGAAAAAGATATCATTAGAAAAAAAAGAGAATCAGTTAAAAGAATTAATACCTACATTAAATAAAATTATTCAGGAAAGAGTAAAAAAGGAAATTGTAGAAATGTATGTTGGATGGAGAGGCTTAGAAACACTTTATGGGAT